>NZ_MEEL01000003.1:0-19770 GCF_001724435.1 Microbacterium sp. SCN 69-37 | reverse complement strand
GGAATGATCAGCCCCGACGAATACGAGGCTGCCTACTACGCGGCCCTCACACCAGAGCCGCTCCCCGCATAGAAGCGGCACAGAACCTGGGACGGTTCAACACCCTTCAACTTCGGCTTGGACAGACTCCAATCACCCTGCCACCGCCACTCCCAGAGCTCATTCGAAGCCAGATCGACGCGCCCCGACGATGGGATACCGATTCCGATTGGCTCTTTCCCTCCAAGCTCAGGGCGGGTGCGCATGTCGACTACGACCGTCCCGTGACCAGCCTCGAAGCGCTCGGCTGCAGCATTGTCGCGCTCCGAGGCTCCGCAATGCTCAACCTCGCCAGCACCATGCCGATCGGTCCTCTCTGTGACCTCACAGGCGTGGCGCCAAGCGTCGCCCGACGATGGCAAATCGCAGCCGCAGCACCATACGCAAAGTACCCCGCGATGCGACAACCTGCGCGACCGTGACAAAGCGGTGAGCAGTTCCCGGAAGCGTTGCACCAACAATCGATCCGAGTCGCCCGCCGACGATGGCACCGACGAGAAGACACCCGCCCGGACAAGGTCAAGGGCTCGCACGCATTCGGGCGGCTTGGCCGGTGAGCGCAACACCCGACTTACCCGGCATACCCTTGCCCTCGAAGCGATCTAGACGCGTGTTGGCGAAGCAGAACAGTCCCATAGTGTGCCGCGTCGGGCTGACTATGGGCCATCGAGCTGATCGTGGAAGCGAGTCCTGCTCGTGCCGCGGGTTGGTCCATCGCCTGGAGGAGCGCCACCGACGCCGTTGCGCCACTGCTACTGCTGGTCGATGCGGCTTCCTCATTCAGCCGCTCGACCAGCACGAGTGCCTCGGGCACCGTGGCAGCGACTCGTGCGAGGTGTCGTGCGAGGATCTGCGCTCGTGCTCGCGTCGTCTGGCCGCCGGGCTTGATGTACTTGCGTCCTTCGGTGAGCGTGGTTCGTGCTTGTTTGGCTGCCGGCGACATGCCGCTGCTGTGCTCGCTGAGGTACTTGGTCGCGAGGTTGGAGAGGTTCTTTCTGCTGAGTTCGTGCAGCGACTCCAGCGCGATTGCGCTTTCGCGCTCGGCCTGCGATAGCGCTAGATCCATAAGGTCGGCGAGTGATCGGGGCAACTCTGGAGCAGTTTCCGCGAACTGCGCCATCGCGCTCGTCAGCAGCGCGCGTCTCACGGCGGGGAACTCAGCGCCGAGATTGTCGAGATAGAGCTCACCAGCGAGTCCGGCACCGAGGGCGGTCAATGGAGTTTCTGCTGTGGTGGTGTCGTACTCGGTCACGATCTGTATGACTTCGTCTGTGAGGTGCTCGCGCCGCTTGAGAAGTCTTCCCGCGGCGAGGAGCCAGGTGTTTCGCCAGTGGCTAGACGGAATGAGCGTCTTCAGTCCGCCGAGCACGGTTGCGTCGTCGCCGTCCGTGAGGGCTCGCGCTGCCATGTACTCCTGCAGGGATCTGACCTCGAACTCATACTTGGCCGGCCTGCGTGAGACGAGCATGACGACCCGTTCGGTGGAGAGCCGAAGGAGTTTGTCCGCAATCGTCTCCGACTCAGTCTCATCGAATCCGGCCATGGTGAGACGCCTGCGGAGGATTCGACCGATTTCCGTCTTCGTCAGTACGGCGTCGGATTTGCCAGGTTGTTCGGTGCGTGCCTGCAGTTTGATGCCGGCTTGTTCGTGCAGGTGATCGATGTGTTGGCGGAGTGTCTTGAGTTCGGCGAACGCCTCGCTCTTGGCGAGCTCCCGCTCGTACACCACCTTGTAGTAGCGATCGAAGAGCTCGAACCGGTCGCTGGGAAGGTCAACGGCCTCCTCTGCAAGGGCGGTCATGATCGTCACCTGCAGGGGTGTCGTCATCAGTCTCTGCGTGACTCGTTCGTGAACAGCGGTGATGAGCCGCTCGGTGACCTGCGCGGCGAGGTCTGGGTCTTCCGACGTTCGGACGGCTGTGAGCGCTTCGGAGTAGCTCAGCGCTTCGCCTTCCGTGAACTCGAGCAACTCCAACTGTTCACACGGTAGAGCGTCGCCGAACTCTCCGCGGTACCCCTGCGGGCGAGTGGTGGCGACGACAAGAACGTCGGCGCGTTGAGCGCTGAGTTCGCTCACGAAGCTGCTGATGGCATCGATCAGCCTGCTGCGCACTTTCGCATCTGGAACCTCGTCGAGGCCGTCAAGGATGAGGCAGGCCGGCCAGCTGCTCATCCATTCCAGCAGGGCGCTCGGGTCGGTCGGGTTTCCCTCCACGAGGATTGAGTCAGCGATGTACTTGAGGAGCGAGAAGGCGCCTTCGTCTCGAGCGACCGACGTTCCTGCCTTGGCCAGCTCGACGACGATGGGCCAGCGTCGGCGCTTCGGGGCTGGGATCCCGGCGGTGGTGAGACGGTCGCGCAAGCCGTCGAAAGCGTGCTTCGCGTTGGCGCCGTATCGGGTTATGTCGGTGTCGCGGAGGAACGCTACCCGGTAAGCATGTGCAATCACCTGCGCGATGGTGCTCTTTCCTTGGCCCGGTCCTCCGATCAGGACCACACCTTGCGGGCCGGAGCCCCCAGAGCTGGACAATGCGCGATTGCCGATCGCGAGCGTTACGCGTGCAGCCATGCGTCGGCCTTCGGCCTCGTTGGCGGGCCCCGCGCGCCATACGCACGGGAGATCGATTGCAATGTCCGCCAGTCGGACCTTTGAGGTGTCGCTGTAGCCGGCGTCGCCGGTGCGAACCCATTGTCGGGTGATGAGTTCCGCGACAGCGTGACCCGCCAGCCTGTCGGCTTCAAGTGCGGTCCTCTTGGGCAGCAGAGACTCGAGTTGCACGAGGAAGTCGCCGGTCACGATCAGTTCGAGGTACCGCTGTCGTATCGAGGTGTGCTTGTCGAGCATCGTGCGGATCTCCGCGTAATCCCAGACGAACCAGCCGTCCAAACCCAGCTCGGCGGCCGAGTTGCTCATCAGAAGCTCAAACTGGTCCTTCCCTCCGCTGCCCTCCGTGCCGGAGAGCGCCACGTTCGTGGCGAAGAGGAGGTACTTCGGTGTCTTCTTGCCGAGACGCTTCTTGCCGAGCCAGCCGCGGATCTCGCCGCGCACCTCCTCGATGAACCACTTCCAGTCGGCGGTAGCTGTGGTTGGCTTCTCGTGGTGCTTCACCTGGATGACGCCGTATCCATTCCAAGAGCTCGCGCTGCCCACAGGGAAAGTGACCCGACCTTCAAAGGTTGCGTCGCGTTGACCATCCTTACCGGACCCAAACGGGCGTACACCATTGCCCAGCTCGGCCTTTGCGAGAGCTTGAAGCATGTGCTCGAACTGCTGCCAGCCCATGCGATTGAGGTCGTAGTGGCCCATCTGCTCCCTCTCTCCGGGCTGCCGCGTAGATACCGTACGAGTCCGCGACTGATCTCTCCGGAGATCATGATGCTGAGGTTGCGAGACCACGATTCGCGCCTACGGCAGTCTCTCAGTGAAGGCTCTCCGCTGGTGGTTCCCGGGACGGTGCGTCGTGACGGTAGGGATGCCGCCCTCCGCTTCGGGTGTGCGGCAGTACGTATACGATCTGACAGACCGGCGGCTGATTGTGGGATCTCATGACCAACTGTCATGCGTGAACCCGCTGACCTGAACCCCTTGCTCGACCGGATCGACGCTGGCACCGATTTGTCTCATGAGAGCCGTCACAAACTGGCCCGATTTTGATCGGGCTGCCGTTCAATCCCACAGCATCGCTTTCCCTTGACACGGCTCCGCGGTTCCGCCGGCACATGACTGCTGCTCGCGATCAACACGATTCGTCACGGCGGGGCCACTGGCGGTCCAGCGCGCCGAGGAGGTCCTCGAGCGCGATCAGCAGTTCGTTGTATCCCATCTGGTAAAACAGGGCATCGGAGTTCGAGGTCTCGCTGGCGTCAAAGTCCGCGACGAGTTGACGGGCCTCACGGATCGTGACATCGAGCCACGGCTCGACGTCCGGCAGGTTGCGGATCCAGGCGTCGATGACGGTGAAGGGGATGGGCGCGTACCCGTGGGCGTCGACGCCGACGTGGAACTGGTGGCCGATGGGGCCGTGATCGCGTGCGTGGGTGTGGCCATGCAGGAGCGGGATCCCGTCGTCCCAGCGCGGCCGGTGCGTGGTGTGCCGGTCCGACTCTTGGGAGTCGCCCTTGTAGGGGTAGTGGGAGGCGAGGATCCGGTACCCGCGCCGGGTCCCTTCGATGACCTCCGGCAGGATGGTCCACCCGGCCGCCTCGTAGAGCGGCGCGAACCTTTCGATCGCCTTCCTCGACTGCGTCGCGGGCGACACCCGGTCATGGTTTCCGGGTACCAGGTATCGGCAACCGTTCAGCTGCGCGGTGAGGCCGATCGATTCTTCGATCGGTCCGAGTGCGACATCCCCGAGATGCAGCACCACATCGGTCGGGCTGACGACCTCATTCCAACTGCGGACGAGTTCGGTGTTCATGTCGTCGACGGTGGTGAACGGGCGTTCCGCGAGCTCGCTGATCCGCGCGTGGTCGAAGTGGGTGTCCGCAGTGACGTAGTCGACCTGGTCGAAGTCGAACCACGGATACTCACTCATGGCAGGCCTCTCGCAGGTGATGGATGCTCTTGCAGAATCTAGCGATGTCTAGCGTTTCGATAGACCCGGATAGATATCGCTAGAGTTCGTCGAGATCGATCCCGAACTTCCGAGCGAGGTCGGCCAGCGGGATGTCCTCACTGTCGGTGGGCCGTTCCCGGACGATGCGGGCGATCTCCTCGTTCTCGGCTGCGTCCGCCGCTTCCGCGATCATTGCCAGTTCCTCAATCAAGGCATCAACGGGTCTCCCGACGTCGGCCGCGCGGCGCCGGATCTCTGCGGCGGCGTGGGCGAGGGTGTACATACGCTCCCACGGGTAGTCGCCGTGCCGGGCGACGGCGACGGTGTCGCGGGTGTAGCTGCGCTCATCGCCGGGGACGAGCCACCGTTCGGCGCCGTCCGAGGTGAGGAAGAAGTCGACGTAGCAGTTCCCACACGGCATCCGGTATACCCCCGGCTCGGTGGGAGCAGACTCGGCGCTGCGCGCGATCATGCCGCGGATGACCTCCTCCCAGTCGACATCGCCATCATCGTGCGTCACCGGTGCCCCTTCCAAGCAGAACAGAGAAGTGTCCTACGGAAACGCGACCGACGCAAGCCCGCCTACACGGTGCAGTCCGCGGGCACATGGCGCAACAATGAGCGTGGCGAGATTCTTCGAGCTCGTCGGGCGCAAGCAAGACACAAGCAAGGAAAGAACTGATGAGCACTCCGTTTCGGGAGCTGGAAGTCGCATCGCTCGCGGCCATGACGACAGACGAGCGCGCACGGTTCGACGCCGCGCTCGAAGAGGAAGAGGCACGGCGCGCGATGGCAGAGATGGTCTATCAGGCGCGCACGGCCGCGGGTCTCAGCCAGGCGGCACTCGCAGATCGAGTCGGCTCGAAGCAGTCCGTCATCTCCGCCATCGAGAACGGATCTCAGCAGCCCACCCTCTCCACACTTCGACGAATCGCGCGCGCCGTCGACCGCCAACTCACCATCGAACTTGCCTCCGCTGACCGACCGGCGCGCCCTGGGGCGAGCGATCACTGTCCGTGATCGCGCGAGGGCGAGCCTTTACGCCCGATCGACAGGAAGGTGTGCGGGAGTCGGACAGCGATAGCAGTGTTCCAGCGTGAATAGCGACCCGACCGCGATCAGCTGGCGGCCGTCCGTAACGCCTCGCGTGAGGATGCCGGTGCGACAAGTCGACAATCCGCTCGTCCTGCTCGATCCGGGCCAGTAGCAACTCCACCAGCGTCGACGTTCCGGTCATGGCGACCTCCTCGAGAGAGACCTGCCGGGATCGCGCACCCCCAGACTTCGGCGTCGGAGTCGGAGGCCTGCTGCATGATGGGCATCGCCAACGATCCGTCCCGCACATAGGGGAGCCCCTCGCACCACAACCCACTATCTGGCGACACGCCGCTCGACCAAGCGGCACATGTACCCGGCAAACAATGCAGTTCTTATGCTAGCCTTGTCGGCGGAGGTGACTGATGGCGGATGCGGCGATCTCGATGATCACCCTGCTGCGTGAGGCGAAGGGCTGGAACCAGACCGAGCTGGCGCGAGAGGCGGGGGTCTCGCAGGCTGTCATCTCCCGCCTGGAGACCGGGGCGCTGGAGCTCACCCCGGATCGCCGGGACGCGCTCGTGAAGGCGCTGGACTGCCCGCCGGAGATCCTCGAGGAGCAGCCCACCGTCCCGGGCCTAGCGATCAGCTGCCTGCACCACCGCCGCCGGGCGAGCACGATGACGGTTCGCACGATGCGACGCATCGAAGCGCTCACGCACCTGACCAGGCTCACGATGGAGGGCCTGCTCACCGGGATCGCGCCGCAGCCGCAACGCACCCTGGTCCGTGACCCGATCGACCTGGACGGCGATCCCCGCGAGGTCGCTCGCCGGCTCCGGGAACGCTGGGACCTCGGCGACGGGCCGATCCGCAACCTCGTCGGCATCGTCGAGTCCGCCGGCATCATCGTGATCGAACGCCCCCTCTCGACCCCCGGGCAGGACGCCGTCTCCACCTGGCCCGGCGACCAGTCCCGGTTCCCGATGATGCTGGTAACCAAGGGCCTCGCCCCCGACCGGCTCCGGTTCACGGTCGCGCACGAGCTCGGGCACCTGCTGATGCACGACATCCCCGGCCCTGAGCAGGAGGACCAGGCCAACAAGTTCGCCGGCGAGCTGCTCGCGCCCGCCGACAGCATCCGCCCCGACCTGGCAGGGCTGCGCACCGGAGAGTTCCGGCGGCTGCTGACCCTGAAGGAGAAGTGGGGCATGTCGATCGGCGCGCTGATCCGCCGCGCCTACGACCTGGAGATCATCACCGACCGGCAATACCGCGAGTTCAACATGCGCCTCGGCCAGATGGGCTGGCGCAACAGCGAACCCGGCGACGTCGCCGTCGAGACCCCGTCCACCCTCACCCAGATCATCAACGCCCACAAGAACATCCGCCACCAGAGCGTCGCCGATATCGCACGGCTGGCGGGCATGACCGAAGACGGCTTCCGCCGTCACTACCTCGGGGAGAACCCTCAACCCGAGAACCTCGTTCCGATCACGTTGGGAGCCGCAACATGACCGACCTCGCCCCGCCCTCCGGTCACCATCCCGCCCCGGTTCCCGCCGGGACGGGCATCGACAGCGCCATCCTCATCCACGCACCGCAGTCCAAGGTCGACCGCATCGCCGCGTTCAGCCGCAACGCGGGCATCACCGCCCTCTACACCGTCGCCGGCGGCAACAAGACCGCCGCCGCCGACAAGCTGCTCACCACCCACCGCTCCATCGCCGGCCCCGAATCGCGCATCCTGTTCGACGCGAACCGCTACTCCGGCAAGAACCGCGCCACCGGCGACGCACCGCTCAGCCTCGAATGGGTCACCTGGCAACTCGACCACGGCGCGCCGGTCGCGCTCACCGACACCGGCTACATCAGCCTCGAGAACATCGCCCAGGTCGACCTCGCGCTCGGCCGCGGCGCAGACATCGCGAGCCAGGCTTCCGGGACTGTGATGACGATGCTGCCCATCGAGTCCCTCATCCTGAAGAACTCCGCCGACCAGCTGCGCACCGCGATCGACCGCGCCGGCGTCCCCGTCGCCCTCGCCCTGGGCCACAGCACCGACCCGTTCGGCGCCGTCGACACCGTCCGCGGCCTGCTGCACGTGCTCGGCTCACAGGTGAGCATCGCGCTGCTGCGCACCGACCTCTCCGCCGTCGCCGCGGTCGCCGCCGGCGCCCGGTTCGGCGCGGTCGGCACCAGCAGCACCCTCCGCCACATCTGGCCCTCCAAGGGCGGCGGCCGCAGCCCCGGCACCTCCGTGCTGGTCCCGCGGCTGATGTCCTACCACCTGCTCGAGCGGCTCCCGCTGGTCGCCGCGCAGGTCCCCGCCGACTACTTCTGGTGCGACTGCAACATCTGCGAAGGCGGCGCGGTCTTCGACCACGTCACCGAGCACACCGCACCCGAACACAGCATCGGCTCGATCGCCACGTTCGCGGCGAACCTGCTCTCCGGAACCCGCGAGGAGAACCTCAAGTCGTTCCGCGAGAAGGCGATGAACGCCCAGACCCTGCACTCCGAGATCCAGGTCGAGATGGAAGACGTCCGCTGGGCGCCTGCCCGCTCACTCGACTCCTGGGTGAAGGCCCTCGACGGCCGGTAACGCGCACGGCAGCGCATCCGACCGGATCGCCCACTCGAACAACCGCTCCTCATACACCCGACGCCACAACGGGCTCAACGCCGAGCCCGCCCGCACGCCGGCATCGCCGCCCACATGCACCTCGACGCTCGACTCGTCACACACCACCAGCGCCGTCCCCTGCGCGTCGAACTCCTCCGCGACCAGCGGCGACCGGCGCGGGAACACGGGAAACATCCCGATCGTCCTCGCCAGTGACCGCAGCGGCCGCAACGCCCGCCTCGTCGGCGTCGGCGCGCCCACCCCGACCATCGCCGCGACCCGCAGCACCGTCGGGCACCCCGCATCCAGCAGGTCACGCACGGCATCCGTCGACACCGCCGGGCCATCCATCCGGGTCAGCCGCAACGACAGCGCGCGCCGGTCCCAGACGACCACCGGATACACGTTCGCGTCCAGGAACGTCGTCAACGGCAACACCGCCGCGCCCGGCAGCAGCGTCGTAGTCGCGTGAGCGGCCGCGGCATCCCGCAGCCCGGGCTCACCCCACGCGCGATCGGCAGCAGTCCGACGAGGGGTCTGCAGCACGATCGAGATGCTCATGCTGCCCCCTCCAGCTCAAATTGCAGACGAGACCCGGCTAGGACCTCCACAACGGCGTCAGCCCGCGGCCGAGCATAGATCGCACCGCCCACACCAACCCCGAGAGTCTGCATCACCCACGGCGGAGTCACAAGCTGGCCCACCTTCGACACCATCTGAGCACCCTCCTCACCCTCCTCCGCGCGACGCACACACACCACCCCCTCGGCCACCTCGAACCGCACCCGACCCGGCACCTCGATCCCCGCCGACACCAGCACGCGCCGCGGGATAGACAACTGCCGACGCGCCCCGATCATCCGCGGCCCATGCACCAACAACCCACTCATGCCTTAACTTTAAGATGACTTTCGATCGACGTCCACCGGCCCCGCCGATTCGGTGGCACGCTGAGACGATGAGCAGCCCCAGCCAGCCGCCATCCAACGCCGACAGCGTCGCTGGCTTCGACCGCACCATCCCGCTCGCTGTCGAGGCCCTCGAGCACCGGGCGCGTGACGTCGAGAGCGTTGCTGGCGCCGGCGACGAGGCTGCGGTAGTCAAGGCATACGCGGCCGCTCGGTTCTTCATCGTCCAGATCGACGTCGACATGCGCGTGCTGCTGCGCGCCATGGCCGCAGACCCCGCTGCGCGGGTCACGACCGAGAAGCTCCTCGCCCTCGTCCTGCGCGAGAGCATCGAAGGCGTCTACAGGGTCCTGGGAGACCTGCAACGCACTGCACGCACGCAGACCGGTCGGTTCGCTGACTTCATCGACATCGAGGGGCTCACCGCGGGGCAGAACACCTACAAGGCAAGCGTCCGGGACATAGCCGATGACCGCTCCTTCAAAGAGACGCTCGTGAAGATCCGCAACGAGGTCGCCGCACACATGTTCAGCGACGACGTCGGCATCGAATCAGGGGCCGCCTGGGTCGTCTCTCGCTCCGTCATGCCCAAGACCGACGACGCCATGTTTGAGAGCCTGATCTTCAGCCGCTCGATCCAAGTCCTCCACGCGCTCCACACCCTCGATGAGGCACTCGCTAATATCCGCCGGATGTGATCGAAGCGGTCGCAAGTCAGCTGGGGAGCTCCAACGCGCCAGACTCGATGCGCGCCTGCCACGTATCGAGGACGAACTCCGCGATTGTCACGGTTGCGTTCAGAGCGAGACGGGCATGGCGAGCAAGCGCTGCGCTGCGAGACGATTGCCCATGTCCGATTCCGAGCTCGTTGCGCAGCTCGGCAAGTGAGCTCACAGTCGTCACGAGCGTTCGGAGGATCTGCTGAGAGGTCTGGCTGGCGCGAGCCGACTCGGGGACGGCTTCCGCATTCAGAGCTAGCAGCTCGGCGACCTTGCGATACAGGCGCGGCACGTCGTCGTTGCCGCCGTAACTCACGCCACTGCGGTCCAGGATGATCTTGAACAGGCTCTCGAGCAGGTTCTTGCACGAGGAGATCGCCGCCGCCGGGTCAGCCACCAGCCCGGCCCGGATCCGAGTGAGATGCTCCTGAAGCACCGCAGGATCCGTGAGCGGCCGCTCGCTCAGACGCAACTCGGGCGCTGAGCCGTGAAACGCGTCGAGTCGCCGCCAGCCATAGACAGCGTGCCCGCTAATCCAATCGGAGGCATACAGTTCATACCCGTCGCGGGCCAGCGCCTCGTTGAAGCCCTTGAGGAGCGCCGCGACCTCCGATTCGTCGGAACGAACGAGGGGATGCAAGATCTCGGCGAGGAACGCGAGAACTACATCGTCATCACCATGCGCGAGGTTGAACCGACTGTCCGAGAAGACCCAGTCGTCGTCCCAGTCGTAGTTGTTCACGCGGTGCTGCCAGATGTCTCCATGCGCATCGCGATACCGCGTATCCGCGCTCGGCAAGCTGCTCAGATCGTAGAGGCGCCCAAGGAAGTCCGGCTCCTGGAGACGGCCCGACCAACCCAACCCTGACAGCGCGATCGAATCGAACAGCTTTCGACGCGTGATGGCAGAGATGCGATTGCGAGATGCCGGCATGCCACCGATGCTATGCACTCCGCAAGCCCGGCCTCGAGACGGTCGGGCCGCGCCCTCAAGCTCACTGCGATTGAGCACTGCACCAGACGACCAGGCCCGAACTTCATGGCAAGTTCAATGTCCCATTGGGCGGCCATGGCACTTGCTCGGAGCGGTGCCGTGCCGCTCTAAGCGTCGTCGATACCCATCGCGCGTCGGGTGGCGGCGTCCAGATCTGCCTGCTCCTGTGGCATCTTCTGGAGCATGGCCTCTACCGTCCGCTGGGAGTAGCCCTGAGCGTCTACGGATTCGCCGTCCTTCGTGAATATGAATCGCTTGCCATCGTGACGACGAACGAACGCCGTAATCACCTTCGCCAGACCGTGCAGGCCGCCGGCGCTGCCGGCAGCTATGCCGAGCACCTTGACTACTTCGATCCAATCAGTCGGATCATAGGAATGCTCCATGGCTGTGTTGTGGTCGATACCGTGCTCGTCGAGAAGCTTCAGGATCTCGTCGCTGTGCTCCGACGGGAAACGCAGCTGCAGGCTGTCGTCGCCGAGATGTCCTAGCGTGACCAGTATGGGTACGACTTCCTTGTCAGTGCTCATGGAGCAAGTGTTCCAGACCGTGAACGCTGTTCGAGCGGTGGTCTCAGTCGCGCACGAACGCTCCGCCCAGGGGCACCGACGAATTAGGGGGAACGATGGCGATCAAGAAGCGCTCGGATACGCAGTTGCGCGCTGAAACTCCGGAGAAGCTGTTCCCGCTACTGCGGAAGACGGGGGAAAACTCAGACACGCTATGGCCGCAGCAGGTCGATCTGCTGCGCGAGTATGCCGAGAAGCGCGTGGGTGCCCGGGATCTTGCGATCGAACTGCCGACTGGTACGGGGAAGACGTTGACCGGCCTTCTTATCGCGGACTGGCGGCGCCGCGAGGGTAAGGGGCGCGCCATCTTCGTCTGCCCAACCAAGCAGCTCGTGCGTCAAGTCGTAGCGGCAGCGGAGAAGGAAGGTATCGACGTCGTCGATCTCTCGGGGTCTTGGAAGCAGTGGGATCCGTCGGCTCAAAGCAAGTACGAGCGTGCGAAGGCTACGGCCGTGGTCCCCTACAGCTCGATCTTCAACACGTCTCCGAAGCTGATTGAGGCAGACATCATCGTGTTCGACGACGCGCACGCGGGCGAGCAGTACGTGTCAAAGGCGTACACCGTCGAAATACCACGCCACCTCTACGGGTCGATTTGGAGCGAGGCGCTGGAAGCGGTCGCACCGATGCTCCCCCAGGAGCGGTATCAGCAGCTCATCGGGAACACCCCCGGCGCAGGAACCCGTGAACTTGTTGACGGTCTCGTCCTCGCCCAACGCGACGACGCACTGCCGGGACTTGCACGTGCTCTCGGCGCCTTCGCGCGCGTTGACCGCTCCGATCGGTTCGCAGCAGCACAGAAATTCGCCTTCGACGCAATAGGAGGCCACCTCGCTGCCTGCACGCTCTACGTCTCCTGGTCGAAGATCGAAGCACGACCCGTCACCCCGCCAACATTCGAGAACTCGCTGTTCGCCTCGGCAACGCAACGGGTCTACCTCTCGGCGACGCTCGGAACCTCTGGCGAGTTGGAGCGCGCCTTCGGAAGGCCATCCGTCGCACGCTTGCACCGCCCCGAGGGAGCACCAACCCCCACCTCCGGACGTCGCTTCCTCGTATTCCCGCACTTGGTTCCTAATGCGGATCCAGACAAGCTCACCAAAGAACTCATCAAGTCGGTCGGGAAGTCCATCGTCATCACCCCGAGCGAGAAGGAGGCGGAGAACGCCAGCACAACGATCGTGCCCAAGAACTGGACTGTGTTCCGAAAAAGCGACGTCGAGGATTCGCTCGACGACTTTGCCGCGTCGACCAAGTCGGTCGCTTTGCTCGCCAACCGCTACGACGGCATCGATCTCCCCGGCAAGGCCTGCCGATCAGTAACGATGGCTGGATATCCCGGCGTCACCAACCTCCAGGAGCGGTTCTACGCTTCCCGTGCGCGCGCGGCCGCCGTCTCAGCCGAACGGGTACGGAGCCGCGTGGTTCAGGGCATCGGACGGTGCACCCGCGGCCCAAGGGACTGGGCACTCGTCATCGTCGCCGATAAAGAGACCACCACCTACCTTTCCCGCGAAGAAATGCGCGCAACACTGTCGCCTGACTTGCAGTCCGAAATCGAGTTCGGTCTGGACCAGTCCGATACGTCGCTCGACGACGTTCGAGAGAACGTCGCGATGTTCCTCGAGCAGGGCAAGCAGTGGCGAAGTGACCCAGAGGAAGAGCTCGCGCGAATCAGGGCTGCTGCCGTGCAGCATGAGCCCGCGGAGGCACCCGGACTCGCGGAGGCGGCGAAGCACGAGGTTGAAGCGATGGAGAGAATGTGGAACGCGGATTGGAAGGCGGCCAGCGAAAAGCTGCACCTCGCGGCGACCGCGTTGACCTCGTATCCAGCGGTGCGGGGCTACCAAGCCACGCTGCTGTTCCGAGCCGCGGTCACCATCGATAAGGCCGCCCGCGATGCAAACGACGAAGAATTGGCCGTCAGGGCGGACGCGCTTGCCGCGCAGGCGGTCGATGCCGCCAAGCCCGCTACGTGGATGGCAGCGTTCCTTCCGTTCCAAGGCCGGCAAGCTCTCGCCCCGAGCGCACAGCTTCTGAGTGCAGCATCACGGCTCAGCACCTATATAGACGGGGTGGGAAGTCCCGCGAAGCTCAAGACCGCGTTCGAGAACATGCTCGATGGCCTCTCGCAGATCGACCACAAGGCCTACGAACCCGCGCTCACACAGCTCGGGCTGTTCCTAGGGGCGCACGCGTTCAAGCCGAAGGGGAACTCGCGGACCGATTCTGCTTGGTGCTGGGACGAGACACAGTGGATCAGCGTCGAGGCGAAGAGCGAACACAAGATCGACGGCGTTATTGGTGTGACCGACACCCTGCAGGTGAACGGGCACCTCGCACTTGTGGCGGAAGACAGAGCGGTCGCGGTCCCCGAGATTAGCGCAGCGGTTATGGTCACCCCGCGCACGCTCGTCCATAAGGACGCGATCGCAGTTGCCGGCGGAGACAGCTACCGCGTGACACCCGACGACATCCGCGCACTCGCGACAGATACCGAGCGGCTCTGGGAAGGTCTGCAGCTACTGCGGAACATCAAAGTGGCGAGCGAACGTACCGATGGAGTTGTGAAGTTGCTCGATCAGCACCGGTTACGGCCGGAAGACGTTCTCGACAGGCTTACTGTCACACGTATCGGGGAGGTCTGACGGCAGCCATCCAGCCCGACACCCGCCGCGTCCTCATCGTGACCGAAGCACTCCACGACCCAGCTCCCACCGATGTTGACACGCTACGAAACGACCCCGCAAGAGCGCTCAAGCAGCACTGGCAGCCCGCCACCGGTTGCATCTCACAGGTGAGTGTCGACATACCGCCCGAGGATGTAGAAGTTCGACCAAGCTGAGTCGCCCGGGGCGCCGCTCTCAGTCACGCTGACGACATCGATTCCCTCGCGGTTTAGGGCGTGTTGATCAAGTCATCTGCCCTTGTCTCGGTGAGCCTTGAACGGTGATGCGACACGAGATCTCTGACGAGGCGTGGGCCGTGATGGAGCCGTTGATGCCGACGGTTACGGGCCGGTCGAGGCCGTGGACGAATCATCGGCTCGCTGTCGAGGGAATGGCGTGGAAGTACCGCACCGGCGCTCCCTGGCGGGACGTGCCGGAGCAGTATGGGAAGTGGAACTCCATTTACAAGCGGTTCAGCCGATGGGCCGCGGACGGCACCTGGGAGAAGCTGCTCGCGGAGGTCCAGAGGCAGGCAGATGCCGCCGGGAAGATTGACTGGGTGGTCTCGATCGACTCCACGATCGCGCGTGTGCATCAGCACGGCGCGACCCTGAAGCGGGACACAGGGGGCTCTACCGAATGACAGGAATCCGTGGGTCGAGCCGCCGGATCACGGGATCGGACGCTCTCGCGGCGGACTGACAACCAAGCTGCACATGGTCTGCGATGGCCGTGGCCGGCCGTTGGGCATGCTGATCACCGGCGGCAACGTCAACGACACCACGATGATGACCGCGGTCCTCGAAGACATTCGCGTGCCCCGCGCCGGTAAGGGTAGGCCCCGAACCTGCCCGGACCGGGTACTTGCCGACAAGGGCTACCCTTCGAAGGCGAACCGCGCCTGGCTTCGCAGCCGCGGGATCGCTGCGACCATCCCGGAGCGTGACGACCAGATCGCGCACCGCCGGAAGCGGCCGGGTCGGCCGATCGACTTCGGCGACCAGCAGCAAGCTCGCTACAAGGGGCGCAACGTGGTTGAGCGGTGCTTCAACCGGCTCAAGCAGTGGCGCGGGATCGCGATGCGCTCTGACAAACTCGCCCGCAACTACCGCGCCGCGATCTGTCTCGCCGGAACTTTAATCTGGGTCAAGACCGGCGCGCGCTGAGCGGACTTGGGTGAGCCGCTTACACCTTCGTGGAGCGGGCGTGAAGTTGAGCGACGAACTCCTCGGCGGCGGCGAGTTGGATTCTGAGACGGTCGCGCCGCTCGAGCGCCTCCTGCCGGACACTCTCAAACCGAGCATCAAGTTCCGGATCGCGCGGGTTGGCGTTGACCAGATTGATGAGGTCGAGCAGCTCACGCATCTGGTCGAGGCTGTAGCCGAGGGGTTTCATCCGGCGGATCAGCATCACCCGTGCCTCGTCGTCGGCGGTGTAGAGGCGGAACCCGCCATCGGTGCGTCCGGACGGAGTGACGAGACCGATCTCGTCGTAATGGCGGAGGGTGCGCAGTGACAGACCAGTGCGCTCGGCCAGTTCACCGATGTGCATCGCCGCGTCAGTCATGATCCCCGATTTCCTTCAACCCTCACGTTACGTTAGAGTCTCGTTGTTCGCTCGCACCCTGTCGTGCAGCATCCATCCTCTCCCGAATCTCTGAGACTTCCCGGCGCAACGGAGCGCCTTCCTGCGGGCTTACATCCCCGCCGACCACGAAGGAGCACCGTGACCGCCGTCGTGCCCACGCAAGATCCCGCCGCCCGCTACCGGATCGAACCGACCGTTCTGCAAGCGCTGCGCAGCCCCCGCATTCTCACCCGCGAAGTCCTCGCCGGACTGGTCGTCGCGATCGCGCTGATCCCCGAAGCGATCGCGTTCTCGATCATCGCCGGGGTCGACCCCCGGGTGGGGCTGTTCTCGTCGTTCGTGATGGCGGTCGCCATCGCATTCCTCGGCGGCCGGCCCGCGATGATCACCGCCGCAACCGGCGCCATCGCGCTGGTCATCGCCCCTGTTGCCCGCGAGTACGGGATGGACTACTTCATCGCCACCGTGATCCTCGGTGGGCTCATCCAGATCGTGCTGGCACTTCTCGGGGTGGCGAAGCTAATGCGGTTCATACCCCGCAGCGTCATGGTCGGGTTCGTCAACGCCCTCGCCATCCTCATCTTCATCTCGCAGATCCCGCAGCTGCTCGGGGTGCCCTGGATGGTCTACCCGCTCGTGGTCGCGGGCCTGCTCATCATGTATCTGATGCCGCTGCTGACCCGTGTCGTCCCGGCACCGCTGGTCGCGATCGTTCTGCTCACTGCCGCCGCTGTCGTGTTCGGTATCAGCGTCCCCACCGTCGGCGATCAGGGCCAACTCCCGCAGAGCCTGCCCGAACTGTTCATCCCGAACGTTCCGCTCACCCTGGACACCCTCGGCATCATCTTCCCGTTCGCCGCCGCGATGGCCATCGTCGGGCTCCTCGAATCCCTCATGACCGCGAAACTGGTCGATGACATCACCGACACCCACTCCCGAAAGACCCGCGAAGCGTGGGCTCAGGGGGCGGCGAACATCCTCTCCGGCGCGTTTGATTCGTCCTGGGTTTGGTTCCGCTTCTTTTGGGAGGATGAATCATGCCCCGTCAGTTCCCGCCGGAGTTCCGGCAACGTGCGCTCAGGATGCTGGAGGAGGCGTTGCCTGAGCATGAGACCGAGTACGCCGCGATTCGTCATGTCGGCTCGAAGCTTGGAGTCGGACCGGAGACGTTGCGGAAATGGCGTCGCCGATCCGAGATCGACTCGGGTGCCCGTCCTGGCGTGACCAGCGAAGAGGCCGCGGAGATCAAGCGCCTCAAACGTGAGGTCGCCGAGTTGCGGCGCGCGAACGAGATTCTGCGAGCCGCGTCCGCGTTTTTCGCAGCGGAACTCGACCGCCCCACGACGAGATGATCCGGTTCATCAGTATGTTCCGGGAGCGTTTCGGGGTCGAGGCCATCTGCCGCACTCTGGGTGCGACAGAGTGTGGGTTCCTCACCGCCCGCGGATACCGGGCAGCGCAGACCAGGCCGCGATCCGCGCGGCGTCTGCGTGATGATCTTCTCGTGCCCGAGATCACCCGTCTGCATGCGGAGAACTACGGCGTCTACGGCGTCCGAAAGATGCATGCGCTGATGCGCCGGCAGGGCTGGACGATCGGTCGGGACCAGACTGGCCGGATCATGCGCCTGGCGGGTGTTGCGGGCGTGAAACGGTCGAAGAGAGCGTTCACGACCAAGGCCGACCCTGCCCAGCAACGCCCTGCCGACCTCGTGCAGCGTCGCTTCGACGCGCACGCGCCGTGCCGACTGTGGGTCGCGGACATCACATACGTCGCGACGTGGTCCGGGTTCGCGTATGTCGCGTTCGTGATCGATGTGTACTCGCGCCGCATCGTCGGGTGGAACGTCGCCGCCACGTTGAAGGCGGACATCCTGCCGCTGCAGGCGCTGAACATGGCTGCCTGGCAGGCCCGCGGCGACCTCACCGGACTGACGCACCACTCCGATCACGGGTCGAACTACATGTCGTTGGTCTACACCGATCGGATCGTCGAGCTCGGTGCAAAGCCCTCAACGGGAACAGTCGGCGACAGCTACGACAACTCCCTCGCCGAGGCCGTCAACGGGCTCTACAAGACCGAACTGATCCGCCGCCGAGGCCCGTGGCGCACGGTCGAGCAGGTCGAGCTCGCAACCCTCGAGTACGTGTGGTGGTGGAACAACGCGCGCCTGCACGGCGAGCTCGACTACCGCACCCCCGCCGAGATAGAGGCCGCGTACTACGCTGACCACGAAACCCCCGACCTAGCCACCGCTAGCCTCGGAAACCGATAGGAACAAAACCCAGGGCGAATCACGTTCGGTGGCATGGGCGGCTGCGCGATGATCGGGCAGACGATGATCAACGTGAAGGCATCCGGAGCCCGCACCCGCATCTCCACCTTCCTCGCCGGCGTGTTCCTCCTCGTCTTGGTGCTTGTGCTCGGCGACATCGTCGCCGTCATCCCCATGGCCGCCCTCGTCGCCGTGATGATCGTCGTCTCCGTCGCCACGTTCGACTGGCACAGCATCCGCCCCACCACCCTCAAGCGCATGCCGCTCAGCGAAACCCTCGTCATGGTCGTCACCGTCGGCATCACCGTGTGGACCCACAACCTCGCCATCGGCGTCGGCGTCGGCGTCATCGCCGCGATGATCCTCTTCGCCCGCCGCGTCGCGCACTTCACCACCGTCACCCGCGAGATCACCGACCAAGACGGCCAGCCCACCGCCCGTTACACCGTCGACGGAGAACTGTTCTTCGCCTCCAGCAACGACCTCACCACGCAGTTCGAATACACCCACGACCCCGACCGCGTTGTCGTCGACCTGACCCGCTCCCACGTCTGGGACGCATCCACCGTCGCCGCGCTCGACGCCATCCACACCAAATACGAACACCTCGGCAAGACCGTCACCTTCACCGGCATGAACGACGCCACCGCCCGATTCCACGGCCGCCTCACTGGCGGACTCGGCAACGCGCACTAACTGGACTCCAGCGACCCCGGCACTAAATCAACACGCCCTAGGGAGTTCACGGCGGATTGAGGATCGTGTGCGTCGGTAACGGCTGGATGCCCGCTGAACCGCCAGCTTCCGGCATCCTTCATTGAGTGCCTGTCGAACCGGCCGTACACCAGCACGTTCCGGACCGCCTCGCTCAACTGCTCCTTCTCGAGGGCTTCGTGCTCGCCATCTATGTATGCGATCGAGTCCGCATCGTGTCGTGAAGGCTCGCGCTCGTCGGGGAGCCAAGTGTCGGTGATCGCAAACGCAATCCCAGGACCAACAGCCAGCTGAATCGAGATCTCATCCCGATCATCGCGGTAGCCCGAGACTGGCCAGACTGCAGAGCGCCCCGCGGCCATGAAGTCGTGCGCTGCTGTCTGAAAGGTCGAGGCCAACTGATCAGAGATGGCTATAACGATCGAGCCGTAGTGCAGGTGCTTCATGTGTGCACCATATCGGCGCACGGCGACCCGCTTGGCTCGTGGGTCGGCTCGGTAGCCTGGCTCAACAAGCAAGTGCAACCAGAATCGAGCTTCATCTTGATGAGCGACGAACTCATTCGAATCGCGCTGACCTGGCCAGTGAGCACAATCGACGGAGAGCCTTCACTGACAAGCGGCATGCTCGTCGTGCTCCGAGAACCCGGAGGCGACTTCCTCCTGAGCGTCAGTGCTGGGGATGAGAACTTTCCAGACTGCGATGAGATCCAGTTCCCGTTGTCCGCAGAACATGCGCGGCTCGTCCAACGAGCTCTCGCCGGGGAACAACTAGGCGACATCGAGGACTGACTCTGTCAGTCGTAGCTCTTGTTGCTACAGCGAGTGCCGTCGGCGTTGAAATTCTCTCTCGCAGCGGTGATGACGCGGAACCCTGGACACGTCTCGAGTTAACGGCCAGCCCTGACGCGGCATCGGTCTACCCGTCGTACCGTTCCTGCACGGTTCTCACGATTGCGCGTCGAAGCCTTGCTGAATCCGGCTACACAGAGATGATGGATTCGGCTCCGGCGCCGGCGTGACCCGAAATTACACGGACGCCGTTCGCGGCTGTCTTTTTGTGGATCTGTCCGTCGACGC
>NZ_MEEL01000002.1:0-29764 GCF_001724435.1 Microbacterium sp. SCN 69-37 | reverse complement strand
CCCGGCGTCGACGGACAGATCCACAAAAAGACAGCCGCGAACGGCGTCCGTGTAATTTCGGGTCACGCCGGCGCCGGAGCCGAATCCATCATCTCTGTGGATTTTCTCAACACCGTGCGGGTCAGCTGTTGTGATTATGCCGCGGTCAGTTCTGGGATCGCCACCTCCTCTTCGGTGGTGTCGAGGAGTTTCATGGAGTGCTCGCTGAAGTATCGGCGGTCGGCGCCGTCCCATTCGTCGTGTTGCTCGATGAGGACGTGTCCGGCCAGGCGCAGCAGTGCGGCCGGGTTCGGGAAGGTGCCGACGACGTCGGTGCGGCGCTTGATCTCCTTGTTCACTCGTTCCAGCGGGTTCGTGGACCAGATCTGACGCCAGTGCTGGAACGGGAATTGGCAGAATGCCAGCAGGTCGTCCTGGGCGTCGTTGAGCATGTCCGCGACCTTCGGGTGTGACCTGCCGAGCATGCGAGAGACCTCGTGGAACTGGGCGAACACGTGCTCGGTGTCGGGTTGCGCGAAGATCGTGCGGATGATCGACGCGACCATCGGCCCGGCGGTTTTCGGGACGTTCGCGAGGACGTTGCGCATGAAGTGAACCCGACACCGCTGCCAGGACGAGCCGTGGAAGACCGTCTCAATCGCGGCGATCAGGCCCGTGTGAGCGTCGGAGATCACCAGCTTCACCCCGCCCAGACCGCGTGCTTTCAACGAGCGCAGGAACGCGGTCCAAAACGGTTGCGATTCGGTGTCTCCGACCTCGAAGCCCAGGACTTCTCGCCGCCCGTCGGCGGCGACGCCGACGGCGACGACCACCGCTTGGGACACCACCCGCCGGCCGACGCGGGCTTTGCAGTAGGTCGCGTCGAGGAACACATACGGGTAGGTGGTGTCCGCGAGCGGCCGGTCCCGGAACGCGGCGACGTCCTCGTCCAGGCCCGAGCAGATCCGTGACACCTCGGACTTGGAAATCCCGGTGTCTGCGCCAAGCGCCTTCACGAGGTCGTCGACTTTCCGGGTGGAAACACCGTGGACGTAGGCCTCCATCACGACCGCGAACAGTGCCTGATCGACCCGACGGCGACGTTCCAACAGGGACGGGAAAAACGACCCCTGCCGCAGCTTCGGGATCCGCAATTCCAGGTCCCCGACCTTCGTGCTCACGGTCTTCGGGCGGGTGCCGTTGCGTTGCGTCACCCGATCGGGGGAACGCTCGAACGGGGCAGCCCTGATGAACGCGGCCGCTTCCGCGTCGATCAGCTCCTGATAGAGCGTCTCGGTCGCGACCCGGACCCGGTCGTTGACATCGGTGAGTTTCAGTTCCCCGAGCAGCTCGAGGAGGGCAGACTGGTCAAGAGCCATCGTCAACGACACCAACGACTCCGCCGAAAACTCCACCACCACCCGGGACGTCACCGCGGTAGGCGCAAGTGGATGCCCTGCGAGGACTTCAGCAAGTACCGCGAACCAGCCGACGAGTGACCCGGATCGAACGCCGGCCGTGGCTCTCAGGAACCCGCCCGAGTGTCCCAAAAGTGTCCCGAGTGTCCCGAGAATGGCGATTGGCCCCCTTCTCTGAGTGCGACGAGTGCGAGGCGTGCGGGAGGGGCAAGGCCCCGACATCCCAGTCACCACAAGGGATTCCGCGTATCCGCTACGCTGGTCGGGCACAAGGAGACGTCGCATAGTTCGGCCTAGTGCACCACCCTGCTAAGGTGGAGTCCCCGTAAGGGGACCGAGAGTTCAAATCTCTCCGTCTCCGCCATTTGTTCCTGAGCAGGAGCCATTTCTTCGGCTTAATTTTCGGGTGTTGGCGATCAGAGTCCGAGACTCGGGCCCTTCGAGGCGACCCCTAGGTGCACCCCTTCTGCTTGCGCTCCCAGACTTCGGCCTCGCGCTTGGCGTCCAATGACGTGGACGCCACGAGCGTGCGCCCGGAGTCGACCCGGACGAGGTGGTAGGCCTGGCCCGCCTTGGTTGTGCGCGGCTCGATCACTCGGCCACCCCCGCCACGCGCTCCACCTCGATGCGCCGGCAGATGTGCTTGTGCTGGGTGAGCCGAATCGGCTCCACCGGAGCCTGGCCGGACACGGCGAGGCGCGCAGGCGTCTTGACCCCGCCTGAGTAATCAAGACATGCCCGGTGGTTCGTCCCTGCCTGAGCCGAGCGCACGTTATCCGGCGGCGCGATGGCTTAGGTCTGAACGGTGACGGTGGCCTCGCTGGGTCCGCCGCATTGTGCGCTGCCGCCGACGCGTACCCATTCCGGGATGACCTCGGTATCGGAGAGCACTGTTCCGTCGGCGGCGAGCGTGCGCACCGTGATCTGTTCGACGCTCGTCATGCCCACCGAGAACGTCCATGAGTCGCCGTCGTTGCTCTCGATCGTGATCCACCCCAGCGGTCCCGACGGGTCCAGGTCATCGGCGGGAGCGCACCCGGCGTCGGTGCAGAGCTGCACCTGATCGACTGCGCGCGTGTCCCCGTCGACCTGGACCGTGAGCGTGTTCGACCAGCCGATCGCCGAGCAAGCGAACGAGACGCACCCGGTCAGCCCCGTCATGGTCACGAGTCCGGCCGCCGCCAGGAGTCCAGCCCGCCTTCTCGCCGCCATCCTCACCTTCCCCTCACTGTCCGATCCCCCTTCTCCCTCACGACCCTACGGCCCCGTCCATCCCTCTCAACCGCCTCCTGGCCGCCCTCTCCACCTCACGGGAGTCTCCCGTCCATGAGTCAATGCACCGGGCCGAGCTGCACCGCGCGCTCGTGGATGCCCTGCCCGCCGGGAGCCTCCGGCTCGGGCACAGCGCCGTCGTCGCGGAGGACGGCGAGCCGGTGGTGAGGGTGGCTGGAGCCGCCGAGCGGTTCGACCTGGTGATCGCCGCCAACGGGCTTCGCAGCGACACCCGCGCCCGGCTGGGACTGGATCGCGGCGTGCGATACGCCGGGTACACCGCCTGGCGCGGCGTCACCGCGGCCGGCGTCGATGTGCACGGCGAGGCCGGCGAGACGTGGGGACGCGGGCGATCTTCGGCATCGTGCCGCTGCCGGACGATCGCGTCCACTGGTTCGCCACCGAATCCACGGCCGCGGGCCAGCGCGCGGAGGGCGAGCGCGAGTCAGCGAGGGAGCGGTTCGGGGACTGGCGCCCGCCGCTCTGCCACGGAGCAGAACCAACGCTAAAGGGCGGGGCGGTGGCGAGCAGGAAGATGGCGAACAGGGTGTGGTTCACGACGCCGAACAGGGGGTTGCCGCCGATGGTGAAGAAGACGGTCCAGTTCACGGCGATGTCGGCGAGGATGACGACCAGACCCAGGATGATGCCCGTTCGCTTCCGAAGCAGGACCAGCAGTGCCGTCAGTGGAGCTGAAGGCGCTCCACGTCGCGCGCGGTTGAAGGGTGCTTTGCTCCCGTGGTCGCGAGGTCGCCGCGTGCTGTCGCGCCCGCCTTTGACGCCCGCCCGGCGTCTCCTTCCCTCACCCCCCGACCGGCGCCGGTGCGAGGCTCTGCGGGGCGCGCAGCATCCGTGCCGGACGTGCGCCGGGGATGCCGGTGATCTCGCCGAGCTCGACGAAGCCCGCGCGGCGGTAGAGGCGCCGGTTGTCGGGCGTCGACGATTCGAGGTAGGCCGACTGGCGGGTCGCGTCGAGCATGTCGAGCTGGGCGCGCAGCAGGCGTCCGCCCACGCCCATGCCGCGTGCCGTCGACGAGACGCCGATCTCGCCCAGGTACCAGTGCGGCGAGTCGGGGCGGTGGCGGTCGAGCTGCGAGAGCAGGCCGAGCGCGTGGGGAAGGCGGGTCCAGCCGATGGCGCGCGCGAAGCGCGGCAACTCGCGCAGCTGGCGCCCGAGGGCGCCGCGCATGGCGCCGGGGGCCTCCCAGGCGGCGACGCCGACGATCTCGCCGTCGATGCCGCGGCGGGCCAGGTCGACGACGCCGGTGCGGTAGGCGCCGCTGGAGAGCACGGCGGTGAAGAGTTCGGTGAGGCGTTCGTCGCGGTCGGCCTGCTCGGGGATGATCGCGGCCATCACGGGGTCGGCCGAGAAGGCGTCGGCGAGCACGCGCGCGGCGGCGGGGAGGTCGGCCGCGGTGGCGGGCTGCACGGTGATGTCGGTGAGGGTGCTCATGGCGCCTCCTTTGATTGGTCCAACTGGATAAATTGATCCTGCCGCATGGAGCGGGGAGAATGCTCTGAGGATGCTGAGGACGACATGAACACCGAGAAGAGGCCGTATCTGCCGGTCGAGGAACGGCGCGCGCTGCTGCTCGACGCCGCGTTCGAGGTTGTCGCGACCGACGGCGCCGGGGCGCTCTCGCTGCGCGCCGTCGCCGAGCGTGCCGGGGTCGCGCACCGTGTGGTGTCTTACGCGTTCGGGGCGAAGACCGAGCTGATCGCCGCGCTGCTGCGGCGGGAGTCGGCGCGCACGATGTCGCAGGTGTGGAGCGCCCCGCTGCTCGGGCTCTCGTTGCAGGACGCGGTGGCCGCCGCCCTCGATGCGCTGCTGGCCGACCTGCGGAGCAACACCGCGCGTCACCGCGTGGTCGCCGACCTCTCCGCATCTGCACGCTCCTCCGACCTCACGATCGACGCGGCCCGCGCGGAGGCCAGCGACGACCTCGCCGCAATCGCCGCGCGCCTCCGCGAGTGGCAGGATGCGACATCCCAGCCCCTTCCGGCCCCCGCGCCGGTGGTCGCCGCCGCCGTGCTCGCCGCGGCGAACGGACTGGTCGACCAGTGGCTCGCGCTTCCCGACGAGCCGACGGCGGCGGCGACCGCCCGCCTGCTGTCCCGGGCGTTCACGAACTGATCCGGAATCGCCCCACCGGATACCTCCCACCG
Source organism: Microbacterium sp. SCN 69-37 (assembly GCF_001724435.1). Lineage (NCBI taxonomy): Bacteria > Bacillati > Actinomycetota > Actinomycetes > Micrococcales > Microbacteriaceae > Microbacterium > Microbacterium sp. SCN 69-37. Next base: position 24,929 of record NZ_MEEL01000002.1, on the reverse strand, counting down.
GTATTGTTCGATGTGTGGACGGTGCGATGTTCGGGTACGCGGCGGTGGGGGTCGTCCTTCTCGTCGCAGCGGCGGGCATCGGCCTCCTCGTGCTCGTCTCCCGGCGGATGCGGGTGGCCGCGCCGGCCCGCGACGTGTTGCCGTTCGGGTCGGGCTGGGATCTGCAGGAGCACGCGCTCTCGCGCTTCCACACCCGCTGGTACCCGATGACGGTGGTCTTCCTCGCGTTCGACGTCGAGATGCTGTTCATGTACCCCTGGGCGACCGTCGCCGCGCAGATCGGCACCGAGGCGATCGTGGAGATGTTCGTCTTCCTCGGCATCCTCGTCTCCGCCGTGGTCTGGGCGTGGCGCGAAGGAGTGTTCCGGTGGCAGTGACGGCCGGCGGCTACGCCGACGTGAGCGCGCTCCTGCTCGAAGCGCCCGGGGAGACGGTGTTGCGCATCGCCGCCGAGGCCGTGCTCGCGGCGGGCGGCGGCGTGATCGCCGAGACGCCCGCGTCGGCGAACGCGCTCGTGCTCTGCGGCGAGATGCCCGAGCGTTACGACGACCTGGTCGAACGGCTCTGGCAGCAGATGCCCTACCCCAAGACCCGCGTCGAGCTGAGCGCGGTGAGCACGGTGAGCGCGGCAGTGGATGCCGGTGCCCGCCGCATCCGTGATCTGCCCGCGCAGCGCGCGGCCGCGCTCCGCGAGCCCGTGCCCGTGGTCGCCGCGATGCCCGCCCACGACATGTCGGGGATGTCGGGTCACGATATGTCGGGGATGTCCGGTCATGACATGTCGTCGATGTCCGGTGGTGCGGATGAGCACGCGGGTCACGATATGTCGGGGATGAGCGGTGCGGATGAGCACGCCGGTCATGACATGTCGTCCATGTCGGGTCATGACATGTCGTCGATGTCTGGTGGTGCGGGTGAGCACGCCGGTCACGATATGTCGGGGATGTCTGGTGCGGGTGAGCATGCGGGCCATGACATGTCGTCGATGTCGGGTCACGATATGTCGGGGATGAGCGGTCATGACATGTCGTCGATGTCCGGTGGTGCGGGTGAGCACGCGGGTCACGACATGTCGTCGATGTCTGGCCATGACATGTCGTCGATGTCCGGTGGTGCGGATGAGCACGCGGGTCACGACATGTCGTCGATGTCTGGCCACGACATGTCGTCCATGTCCGGCCACGACATGTCCTCCATGTCTGGCCATGACATGTCGGGGATGAGCGGTCACGATCATATGAACATGGCCGGTCCCGGCGGGTATCCGCTGGCGATGGGCGACGACGACCGCGACGGCCTCGAGATGGACGTGCTCAACCGCACGCTCGGCCCGTTCCTGCCGGAATGGGATCCGCGGCTGCTGCTGCACGTCGTGCTCGCCGGTGACACCGTGCGCTCGGCCACCGTCGAGATCGTGGCGGCGCCCGCGGTCGATCCGGCGGCACCGGTCCTGCGCCTCGACCTGGCGGTGCGGATGCTGCGCCTCGCCGGCTGGCCGGCTGTCGCCGACCGTGCCGCCCGCGCCCGTGACGCCGCCGCGGCGGGCGAGAGCGAGCGGGCACGACACGACGCAGTCAGCGCGAGACGAAGCGTCGCCCGTTCGATCGTGCTGCGGTGGGCGTTGCGCGGCCTCGCCGTCGACGGCATCCCGCTGCGCGACGTGCTGCTCGGCGCCCTCGACGACGCGGCGCGGATGCTGGGCGGCGAGACGCCGCGCACGGCGCCGATCGTGCGCACCGCGGCGGAGATCGTCGAACTGGTCACCGGGCGCGATCTCGGCACCGCCCGGCTGCTGGTCGCCGCCGTGCACCCCGACCCCGCCGATACCGGCGCCCCCGAGCCCGAGCCGATGGATCACTCCGCGATGGGCCACGGCGACGCAGCCCCGGCCGCGGAGCACAGTGGGATGGATCACAGTGGGATGAACCACGGTGGGATGAACCACGGTGGGATGAACCACGGCGGGATGAACCATGGCTGAGTACCTGCCGCTCATCGTCGCCGCGCTGATCCCGCTGGCCGTTCCCGTGCTCGCCCTGGCCGCGGCGGGCCTCGACGCCGCCCTCACCGCCCGCGCCCGCGGCACCTCGGTCGCCGTCGGCGCCGCGCGCCCGCTGCGCGAGATCACCCGTCTGCTGCGCCAGCAGCGGCGCACCGTGCTCGGCGCCGACCGACTGCTGTGGCGCATCGGCGGCGTCGGTCTCATCGTCGCCTCGTTCCTCGCGGTGATCGTGGTGCCCTTCGGCGACACCGTCGCGGCCGACCTGCCCATCGGCGTGGTCTGGTTCAACACGATCGACGTGGCGCTGTGGGCGCTCTGGTGGATGCTGGGATGGGGCGCCAACGGCGCCTACGCCCTCATCGGCGGCTACCGATTCCTCGCCCAGGCGCTCGCCTACGAGCTGCCGCTGATGTTCGCCCTCACCGCTCCCGCCGTCGCGGCGGGGAGCCTCAACGTCGGTGAGGTCGCCGATGCGCAGAGCGGGCTCTGGTTCGTGGTGTCGATGCCGATCGCGGCGCTGGTCTATCTGGTGAGCGTCGCGGCGTTCTCGGCATGGGGGCCGTTCTCACCGGCCGCCGGCCGCGACCTCGCCGGCGGCGTGCTGGGCGAGCTGTCGGGCATCGACCGACTGCTGGTGAAGGCCGGCCGCTGGTGCCTGCTGGTGGCGGGTTCGGCGTTCGCGGTGCCGATGTTCTTCGGCGGCGGGGCCGGCCCGCTCCTCCCCGAGCCGGTGTGGGTCGTGATCAAGACGGTGCTGGTGCTGCTGGTGCTCGTCTTCGCGGGCCGGGCGATCCCGGCGGTGCCGCCGCAGCGGCTGGCCGAGATCGGCTGGGTGGTGCTCGTGCCGCTCACCCTCCTGCAACTGCTCATCACCTCGATCGTCTCCGCGACGGGAACGGGGGGCATGTGATCGCCTCGGTGCTGTTCTGGATCAGCGCGCTGGTCGCCGTGGTCGCCGGTGCGCTGGTGTTCAAGGTCGATTCGATGGCCCGCGCGACCTACGCGCTGGCGCTGTCGTTCATCGCGGTGGGCGTGGCCGTGCTCACCATGCGACAGGACTTCGTGGGCATCATCGTCATCCTGATGATGGTGATGGAGATGGCCATCATGGCGGTGTTCATGATCTCCTACATGGGCATGAACCCGGCGCTGATGCCGATGGACATGACCCACGCCAAGCGCCCCGCCGCCGCCATCGCGACGATCGTGTTCGTCGGGCTCGGCGCGGCCGTGCTGCTCATCCCGTGGCCGGTGATCGACCCGCAGCCGGTCGAGGGGCTCACCGAGCAGCTGGGCGAGGCGATGATGGGCTCGAAGATGCTCGTGATGCTGACCGTCAGCCCCGTGCTGTTCGCCACGATCGTGGCATCCGTCGTGCTCGCCAGCCCGCGCGGTCGCTACGACCGCTACGGAGACCGGTTGCGCGGCCCGGCGCACGACCCCGAACCCGGGGGGCTCGGCCGATGACGCTCCAACTCGTGCTGCTCGTGGCGGTCGCGCTGTTCTCGATCGGACTCTACGGAGCGATCTCGCAGCAGGTCGTGGTGATGGTGATGATGGGCATCGAGCTCATGGTCAACGCGGTCATCCTCGCCGCCGCCGCGCTGTGGTGGTTCCTGACCCCGGTGGTCGACATACAGGTGCTGCTCATGGTGGTGATCGCCGCCATGACCGTGGAGATGGCGGTCGGCTTCGGCGTGGCCACCCTCATCCACCGCGCCCGTCGGTCGGATATGACCGACGACGCCACGGAGCTGCAGCAATGACCGCCGCGCTGTTCGTCGCCGTCGCGCTGCCCGCCCTGGTCGGGCTGGTGCTGCTGGTCGCGCGGCCCGCGCTGGAACGGGTCGCCGCGGCCATCGGCATCACCACCGCCGCGGCCGTGCTCGTCGCCGCCGTGGTGGCCTCGACCACCTCGGCCGAGCTCGCGCTGCCGTTCCTGCGGGCCGACGGCGCCGGTGAGGTGCTGCTGCGCGTCGACGCGCTCGCCGCGCCCGTGCTCCCCACCGTCGCCGCCGTCGCGCTGGGCGCGCTCGTCTTCGCCACCGGCGACCGCACCCGTCCGGCCGCGCGGTTCCACGGGCTGATGCTGCTGTTCCTGGCGGCGGTGGTCGTCACCGTCACGGCGACCGATCTGGCGGTGCTGCTGTTCGCGTGGGAGATCATGGGGCTCACCTCCTACGCGCTGATCGGTTTCCAGTGGCGTCAGGCGCATCGGGTCGAGGGCGGTCTGGTCGCGTTCGTGGTCACCCGCACCGGCGACCTCGGCCTCTACCTCGCCGCCGGCGTCGCCGTCGTGGCCGGCGTGGGCTGGAGCTTCGACGCGTTGCCCGCCGCCGCGGAGCCATGGCTGGGCGTGCTGGCCGCGGGCATCCTCGCCGCGGGCCTCGGCAAGGCCGCGCAGCTGCCGTTCTCGTTCTGGATCTCCCGCGCGATGGCGGGCCCGAGCGCGGTGAGCGCGCTGCTGCACTCCGCCGCGATGGTGGCGATGGGCGGCTATCTGCTGCTGCGCCTCGAACCGGTGCTGTCGGCCACCGTCTGGGCCGGGCCGGTGGCGGCGTGGGTGGGTGCGATCACCGCGATCGTGCTGGGCGTGGTCGCCCTCGCCCAGACCGATCTGAAGCAGGTGCTCGCCGCCTCCACCGCGGCCCAGCTCGGCTTCGTCGTGCTCGCCGCCGGCATCGGCGCCACCACCGGCGGCACGCTGCAGCTCCTCGCGCACGCCGCCGCGAAGGCGCTGCTGTTCCTCGTCGCCGGGGCCTGGCTCACCGCGCTCGGCACCAAGAAGCTCGCCGGCCTCGGCGGCGCCGCCCGGCGCTGGCCGCTGGTGGGCATCGTCGCGACCGCGGGGATGCTGTCGCTGGCGGGCATCCCGCCGCTGTCGCTGTGGGCCGCCAAAGACACCGTGCTCGCGGTGGCCATCGAGCACGACCCGCTGCTGTACGCGGCCGGACTGCTCGGAGCGGTACTGTCGGCGGCGTACTCGGGCCGTATGCTCGCGATGATCTGGCGCCGGCCGGCATCCGATGCCCCGCCGCTCGAGCAGGAGCCGACCGGACGCATCGGCCCGCTCTCGCTCGTGCCGATGCTGGTGCTCGCCGTCGCCGCGGTCTCGCTGGGGCTGCTCGCCCTGCCCGCACCGCGCGCCGCGCTGGGGCTGCCGGGCGACGTCACCCCGACCTGGACCGAGCTGGCCGCGTCGGGTGCGCTCGCGGTCGTGGTGCTGCTGCTGGCCTGGTGGCGCCCGCCGCGGCCGTGGGCGCCGGCGCGCGACTGGTTCGGCATGGAGCGTCTCGCGCAGCGCGCGATCGTGACGCCCACGCTGTGGCTCGCCCGCGGTCTCGCCACCGCCGACGACCGCTTCGCCCGCGGCATCGACGGCAGCTTCGCGGCGCTGCGGCGCGCGGCCGACATCGCCGCGCGCGCCGACGGCGCGGGCATCGACGGCGCCGTGCGCGGCGTCGGCCGCGGCACCGGCCGGCTCGGCGCACTCGCCCGACGCAGCCAGACCGGCAGCCTCCACCATTACTACATCGTCGCCGTCGTGGTCCTCGTGATCGCGGCCGGGCTGATCCTGATCCCGAGGTGAGCATGCTGAGCGTGATGATCTTCCTGCCCGTCGTCGTCGCGGCGGTGCTCGCGCTGGCGCGCCGCATCCCGCCCCGCGCGGCGAACGCGCTGTGGCTGGTCACCACCGTCGTCGAGCTGGCGCTCGCGATCGTGGTCGCCCTGCCCGGTGAGGCGGGGCCCGACGGCCTGCGCTGGCAGGAGCGGCTGGAGTGGATGCCGGGGGTCGGCACCAGCTACCACCTCGGCGTCGACGGCTTCTCCGTTCCGCTGCTGCTGCTGACCGGCGTGGTGTTCGTCGCGTGCGCCGTCTGGGCGCAGCGCGACACCGACCGCCCCCGCGCGCAGGCGGCGCTGTTCCTCTTCCTGCAGACCACGGTGGTCGGCACCTTCGCCGCGCAGGACCTGATCCTGTTCTTCGTGTTCTTCGACCTGTCGATCGTGGGCATGTACTTCGTCATCGCCGGCTGGGGACACGGCGACCGGCGGCGCTCGGCGCTGCGGTTCTTCCTCTACACCTTCCTCGGCTCGCTGGCGCTGCTGCTGGGCTTCATCGGGCTGTACCTCGGCTCCGAGCCGCGCACCTTCGACATCGTCGAGCTCATCCAGCGCGGCACCCTGGCGGGCACGCCGGGGCTGGCGATCGCGGTGCTGGTGGCGATCCTCATCGGACTGGCGGTGAAGACCCCGACGCTGCCCTTCCACTCCTGGCTGCCGCCGGCGCACACCGATGCGCCCACGATCGGCTCGGTGGTGCTGGCCGCGCTGCTGCTGAAGCTCGGCACCTACGGATTCGTGCGCATCGGCATGCCGCTGCTGCCCGACGCCTGGCGCACGCTCGCCCCGGTGATCGTGGGCGTGGGCATCGCCTCGATCGTGCTGGGTGCGCTGCTGGCGCTGGCGCAGACCAACGTCAAACGGCTCATCGCCTACACCTCCATCAACCACATGGGCTACATCGTGCTCGCCGTCGGCGCGGTCGGTCTCGCCGGCGACGACGTCGTGGCCCAGCAGCTGGCGATCACCGGCGCGATGGTGCAGATGGTCTCGCACGGTCTGCTCACCGGGGCGCTGTTCTTCCTCGCCGGGGTGATGCGCGACCGTTCCGGCAGCTACGAACTGGGAGACTTCGGCGGGCTCGCGGGCGTCGCCCCGCGGTTCGCGGCGCTGTTCGCCGTGGCGGCGTTCGGCTCGCTGGGCATCCCGGGCCTGAGCGGGTTCATCGCCGAGTTCCAGATCTTCGCGGGGGCCATCGGGGCGGCGCCGATCACGGCGATCGGTCTCGTCGGCATCCTGATCACCGCCGCGCTGCTGCTGCGCGCCGTGCAGCGCCTGCTCGCCGGCCCCGCGGGCGAGAAGACGCGCGGGTTCGCCGACCTCGGCGGGCGCGAGACGGCGGTGGTGGGCTCGCTGATGGTGCTCTCGCTCGTGATCGGGGTGATCCCCGGCCCGCTGCTGGCGATGATCGAGCCGGCGTCGGTGCAGCTCATCAGCATCATGGGCGGGTGAGCGTGGCATGGACGGCATGACCATGGACATGGGGATGGACTACGGCGCGCTCGTGCCGGAGGCCGCCCTGCTGGTCGGCGCGATCGTCGCGCTGCTGGCCGGCAGCTTCCTGCCGCGACGGCGGCAGGGCGTGGTGACGGTCGCGGCGATCCTCGCCTCGCTGGTCTCGGTCGGCGCGGCGATCGCGGCGGTGGTGCAGGACGACACGCCCCGCACGATCTTCGAAGACAGCTACGCCCTCGACATCGGCAGCACGGTCATCCGCATCGCGGCGCCGTTGGCGACGATCGTGGTGCTCCTGATCGCGCGCCCCGATCTGAAAGACCGCCCGCGCGAGAGCGAGAGCGTCTCGCTGCTGATGCTCGCCACCCTCGGCACGGTGGTGCTCGCCGGAGCCCACGATCTGCTCATCGTGGCGGCGGCGTTCTTCCTCGCCTCGGTGCCGCTGTACGCGCTGATCGGGCTCTACACCGGCAAGCGCGGCGCGGAGGCGTCGCTGAAGACCTATCTGATGGGTGCGCTGCTGGGGGTGACGATGCTCCTGGGCATCGCCGTGCTCGCCGGTGTCGGCGGCGGATCGGGCTACACGCAGCTGCGCCAGTCGCTGCCGGAGGCGCCCGCGGCGGCGGTGGGGCTCGGGGTGATCGCGATCTTCGCGGGCCTGATGTTCAAGGTCGGGGCCGTTCCCGGTCACTTCTGGGTGCCGGATGCCGCGCAGGGGTCGAGCATCTCGGTGGCCGCGTTCGTGACCACGGTGCCGAAGATCGGCGCCCTGGTGGCCGTGGCCCGTCTGGTCGAGGTGGTGCAGCCCGCCGTGTCGGCGGGGCTGGTGATCGCGGTGTTCGCCGCGGTGACGATGGTGCTCGGCACCCTCGCGGCGCTGTGGCAAGACGATGTGCGCCGCCTCCTCGGCTGGTCGACGGTGTCGCAGGCGGGCTTCCTGTTGATGCCCGCCGCCGCCATCGGCAGCACGCCGGGGGCGATCGTGCCGCTGCTGGTCTACGCGGTGTTCTACGCCGCGACCAACCTCGCCGCGTTCGCGGTGGTCGCGGCCCTGCCCGACCGCGTGGATCTCGCCTCGTGGCGGGGCGCCGGGTCGCGGCATCCGCTGCTCGTCGGCGCGTTGATCGTGAGCCTGCTCAGCGTGATCGGCACGCCGCCCACCCTGGTGTTCGTCGGCAAGCTCTCGGTGTTCGTGGTGGCCGCGGAGGCCGGGCTGGTGTGGCTGGTGATCGTCGCGATCGCGGTGTCGGTGGCGTCAGTGTTCTACGCGCTGCGGTGGATCGTGCCGGCCGTGCGTCCGGCGGTGCGTCCGGCCGGCGGCGGGGGCGATGTCGCCGTGGCCGCTTCGGATGTCGTCGCGCCCGCCGAGCGCGCGCCGCGCCTGCCCGCCGCGGTCGCGCTGGTGCTCGCGGTGCTCGTGGTCGCCGCCGGCGCCACGGCCCTCCCGCTGCTCTCCGCATCCCCCATGCTCGTCGGCGCGATGTAGCCGCGCCCGCGGCGCCGGCCCGCGACGTGCCCCGCCCTCCCTCGGCCTCCCGCGCCCTCATCCGCCGAACCCACACCCGTTTCGCCGAGTCCACAGCGTATAGCGGTGGTCTCGGTGACCGGGGTGTGGGTTCGGCGCCGCGCGCTTCGCGCGCCCCTCGCGGGCCAGCTCGGCGGGGCATCCCCGTGCAACGCCGAACCCACACCCGTTTCGTCGAGTCCACAGCGTATAGCGGTGGTTTCGGTGATGCGGGTGTGGGTTCGGCGGGGGGTGGGGCCCCGCGGGGGCTAGGCGTGTTTGATGGTGGTGGGTTCGTCTTCGCTGAGGTGTTCGGTCTCGAGCTGGATGGTGCTGTGGTGCACCGAGACCTTGAAGCTCTCGGCGAGGGCCTCGCGGATCTCGTGCAGGATGTCGGGCACGTGACCGTCCTGGAAGCAGCCGTCGTCGACCACCACGTGGGCGGTGATGTTCGGCAGGCCGGTGGCCACCGTCGTGGCGTGCAGGTCGTGCACGTCCTTGACGTGCTCGATCTCGAGGATGCGGGCGCGCACGGCGCCGAGGTCGAGGTCCTTCGGGGTGAACTCCATCAGCACCGCGACGGTCTCACCTGAGTCGTGCCAAGTTAGTGCCCCGCGACGGCGGTGAGGATGGCGTGCGCGTCGGCTCCGGGTGGGGTGGTGGCGGTGATCTCGTTCCCGTTGATGCTGATCGTGACGTCGCGCAGTGGTCGCAGCGCGTGGATCACACGGCGGATGCTGAGCCGGGTGGCTTCTTGCAGGTGGCGTGAGATCGCGAGGGCGGTGAACACGATCGTGAGGTGCGCGTGGATCGAGTCGGCCTCGTGATGGAACATCGGTCTTGCGCGCAGATCGGTCTTCGTCATCCGAAACGAGCGTTCGACCTGGAACAGCTCGTGATACGCCGCCACGACATCGTTGCCAGTGAGTCGCAGGGCGGGGATGTTGGTGACGTAACCCTTCAGCCCGGCGAGCTGGCGGGCCCGGTCCACGAGCACCTGATCGACGGCGGGGCGGGTGCCGGTGAGTTTCACGAACCGGTCTTTCTTCAGCGGCTTCTTCCCGTCGGCGACCTTCTGCGCCCGCTCGACCTGCTTGTCGAGGGTGTGGTTGTCACGGCGATCACGTTTCGCTGAGTAGTGGTAGACCACCCGCCGCTCCCTGGCGTTCGGGCCGACGCCCATGATCCGCTTCGATTCCAGGGTGCCGCCGTCGTAGAGGACGCCGCCGTGCCGGTCGAAGTGTTCTGCAAGGTCGTAGGGGGCCTTGCTGATCCTCGAGCCGACGATGAACGAGAACCCGGCGTCCTCGATCTGGTTCAAGTTGCTGGCCGACAGCATGCCGGCGTCGGCGACGACCACGACGTCATCGACCTGGTGCCGGACCTGAAAGGCGCGGAGCACGGGCAGCAAGGTGAGGGTCTCGCCCGTGTTCCCCGGGAACTCGTGCACCTCCAACGGGAACCCGTCCGCGGTGACGAGCATGCCGACCACGATCTGCGGGTCCACGCGGCGTTCCTTGCTCATCCCCACCTTCCGCAGCTCGTCCTCGTCTTCGGCCTCGAAGTAGAGGGTGGTGACGTCGTAGAGCACCAACTTCAGCACACCATCACGGGTGGCATGCGTGTACGCGGCGGTGGCGAGCTTGTCCCGCCAGTCCTGCTCGACGCAGCGGGACAGAGTCCGCCAGATCGTCCGCAACCCCGGCGCCGGCACCCCGAGCTCGTCGAGGACCCGGATCGTATCCGCCTTCGAGGTCGGCTCGATGACCCGGGCGAGGACCAGCTTCATGAAGGTATCGTCGTCGACGGCGGCCGCGAACCCGAGACGTCGATACGCGGCCTCCAGCACGTCCCACAACACCCGCGCACGCGAACCCGTCACGATCGGCGCCACTCCGAGCGGCGCGGTTGGGGTCAACGCGTCGAGATCGAACGCGAGCTGCCCGGCGGTGATCCGCTCTTTCGCGATCTGCACGAGCACGGCCAGTTGCGCGTCGTCGTGCGCGGAGCCGAGGTGCTCGACAATCGTGCGGACCCCGCGGTGCTTACGAGCGATCTGCACCGCCGTCGCACCGGACGCGGTCTTCACCTTCCGCACGAACAACCCCACCGAGCGAGTCTAAGTCGCTGTCGTTAGTGCCCCGAGCGGACACCAACACTCCCGGAAAATCAACGATCTCAGGCTAGAGAAGACCAAAACACGAGAAAGTGGCACGAGTCAGGTCAGGAGTGAACTGCGGTTTCTACGGCGGGCTCAGCGGTGGTGGAGTCGTGCCGGTCAGGAGCCCGCTCTGAACTGACCGGCACGACAGGGGTGGTCTACTTCGAGGGACGGCTGTCGGTGTCTGGGTCGACCAGCTCGATCTCTTCGTGAGACACATCTTCGGTGACCTGCTGCTGCTCGGTGACCGTCTCCGTACCGAGGCTGACACGCTCGACCGGGACGGTCTCCTTGCTGGTGACGACACGCTCACCCGTGAGGACGACTTCGTGCTCCTCCGAGGTCAGGTCGCCGCCGGCCATCGCGTCGCCGATGTTTGCGTCGGTGATCGGTTCCCGGGTGACGGTGACTTCCTCGTGGCTGACCGGGACGGTCTTGGTGACCTGCTCGGTGACGATGTGCTTGCGCAGCCGGGCGCGTCCGGTTTCCACCTTTTCGGTGCCGACGTGCAGCTGCTCCTCGGAGCGGGTCATCGCGTCATCGGTGGTCGGACCGGACACGTCGTAGCCCTCGGTCGACTCGCGCGACTCTCGGGTTCCGGCGCCGGGGTCAGCATCCTGGTCGTACAGGGGCGCGTCCGAGGTGGTGGTGGGGGCGCTGTTGCCGTAGTAGTCGTACAGGGCGTCTTCTTCTTCGTGGCTGATGTTGCCGTCGCTGGAGATCCGCGGGGCGTCCTTGACCTTGTCCTTCGTGTACGAGACACGGACGTCGTTGCCGTCGAAGGACGCGTCATCCAGCGGGGCGAAGGTTTCGGAGGTGCCGAACAGGCCGGTCTTGATGGTGACCCAGGTGGGGGTCTGCGCCTCGGAGTCGACGTAAACCTGACCGACGGAGCCGATCTTGTGGTCATCGGAGCCGTACACGTCGGCGCCGATCAGGTCGTTGAGGTTGGTGGTGTCAATCATGGTTTGGTTCTCTCTTTCCCCCGGGACGGGCGCCCGGGACATCAGTGATGGATGGAGACGAGGGTGTTAGCGGCCGAGGCCGGCTTTGTCGACGCGGCGGTGGTAGCGCATCCCGGCGAGGCCGCCCAGGATGGCGCCGGCGAGGGCGACGAGGGCGGCGACAACAGCGGTGATGATGCTCCCGGCCGTCAGGTCGCCCTCGTTGATCGGGATGCGGGGGAAGCTGTTCAGGTTCCCGAGGATGTTGAACTGGGCGCCGGCGATCGCGGTGACGATCGCGAGGACCACGGCGATGATGATCGCCCACAGCCACACCGCGACACCCTGCTTGACACCGTCGAAGCGTGCCATCCGCCCCGCGACGTACCCGCCGCAGAAGTAGGCAACGAGCAGAATGACGGCCAGCCCGATGGAGCCGATGATGCCAACGGTGGCGGCATTGTCCGCGGCGGCATCGGCCGCCCGGTTCGGGTCGACCTGGTTTCCCAGACCGATCGCGGTGCCGGTCGCGGCGAGCAGCGCGGTCAGGATCACCGCGGTCCCGGTGGCGGTCAGCCAGCCGAAGAACGCGGAACCGAACTTCATCCCCCCGAACTGCTCCTTCTCCCGCGCCAGCACCTGCTCCCGGGTGGTGTCGCCACCGGTCACGGTGTGCGCGGCAGTGCCGGCCGTGCCGGAAGACGTGTTCGGTTCGGGGCGGTCATAGGGGTTGGGTGTGCGACTATCCGGCATCAGGTCTCCTCGTTCGGGTGCGCCCATCGACGTGCGGGGGCGATAGCGGCAGCTTCGCGGGTAATCAAAGACGCCATAGAGATGGGGTGGGGCTTGCTATTGGGGTGTTTACGCCGTAAGCCTGGCCTGAGCGTACACCGTAAGCCGGTCGGTTTCGACAATGCTGGTGGTTGCGGTCTGTTTCCGGGGGAGTATTGACATGGAGGTACGCGCGTGAGTAAAGAAACCGCAGGATCGTCGTCGCCGCGGCTGAGCCGCGATCTGATCGTGAAGAGCGCGCTCGAGATGATTGACCGCTCCGGCGCACAAGGCCTGTCGATGCGGGCGCTGGGTCAGCAGCTGAATGTGGAGGCGATGTCGCTGTACCGGTATGTGCACGGCAGGGAGGACCTTCTCGAGGGGGTCGTGGCGTTGCTGATGAGCGACCTGACCGCGGCGTTGCAGAAGGAGAAGGGGGAGCACTGGCAAGCGTTCCTGCAGTTGGTCGCTCACGAGGTGCGCCGCATCGCCAGTGAGCACCCGCTTGCCTTCCCTCTGGTCGCCACCCGGCACCCCGCAGCGCCCTGGCTGCGCCCGCCGCTGCGCAGCATCGAGGTCGTCAACACGTTCCTCAGCGCGCTGATCGAGGAAGGGTTCACCGACGCGCAAGCAGTCGGCGCCTACCGGTCCTTCAGCAGCTTCCTCCTCGGACAACTCCTCCTAGAATCCTCGGTCCGCGGAGCCCAAACCGCGCCGGTCGAAGAACCACTGGATGAAGGAGATGCGAGCATCCCGCACCGCGACGGGAACCTCTCCCTCGACGAGGCCCCCGAAGTAAAGCGGCTCCGGTCCCTGCTCAGCGAGGACCGCAGTGAAGAAGAATTCGAAGTGTCCCTCGAGGTACTCCTGGACCGACTCGACCGGGAGCTCTCCCAATAAGCACATTCGCATCACCAGATCGATCGTCAATACGCGGGATCTCGGCACGGAACGGTTGCATCCCGCCGATCACGTATTGACGCAGCAGAACGGCAGGAAGCCGCGGCGGGGCGGACCCTGTTGTGGTTGTTCTCGCACCGGCTTGAGCCGCTCTCCGCAGTGGGCGCTCGCGCATCCAATATTCTCTTGGCGTGGGGACCCTGTACTACGAAGGATCGGTGACACCGATCCACATCGATGATCGTGCGCTCGCGCATCTGAAGGTCGTCATTGCCACAAAGCTCCGCCGCAGTGAGAGCTTCACCCTGACATGGCATCATCCCGATGATCAGGCACACAGACGCAGCACGATCTGGTTGCATCCCTCGATTCCGCTGCGGTTCGTGTTCGAGAATCCCGAGCCCGTCAGACTGAACCAACGGTGGCTGCACGAGCTCGCCGGGTCTGCGAACTCCACCGCCGGCATCACACTCGCCGCCGAGCATCTGATCACCACCGCCGAGACGGCGGACAGCGCCGGCTCCAGCGTGAGTGGCGATTTGGAGGTGCACGCATGACAGCCGAGCGCTGCGACGTCGCGTACTCGTGGAAGCTACCGGACGGTTTGCCTGACGTTGTCGGGATCGAGTCTCGGCAGCGCCGGCTAGTGGTTTCTCCGCGAGTGCTGCGAGTTGAACACTGGCCAGCACATGACTCGCCCGGGGCACTACACGTCTTCATCAACGGCGCGCGGGTGCGCGTCGATGGAACACTTGGCAGCGACAAGGGACTCGGGTTCAGCGACGAACCCGACAGATGGGGCGAACTCGTACGCCACACAGATGAGCTCCCCAACTGGACCCGCCCATATCTCGAGGCCGCGCGCGCCTGGGAAACAGCGCGCGGCAACTCCCGACTACCCCGACTACGACTGATCTAGCAGGTGCGTTTGCCACCGCGACCCCGCCTCGCATTGACACCCGACGGCGGCTCAGCGCATTTCGTTGCACTTAGTGCAGCGAGAAAATCAGCTAGTGCAACGAAAAGACCTCTTGTGCAATGAGAACACGTTCCCGACAACCACGGTCGGCACCGCCTCGAGCGCGGGATTGAACACCCGCTCGAAGGACACGTAAGCGCTGTTGACGTCGACGTGGGCCAGCATTCAGGGCCGCCGTAGGTGGTGGATCGAGAAGGTCGCCACGCCCCAGATCACAAGCTCGGAGAGCTCGGGCACCGCGATGTCGGGATGCTCGGCGTTCTCGGACTTGAGCGTCACTCGGCCGGCGGAGATCTGCAGCCGTTTGATCGTCAGCTGCCCGTCGAGAACGGCCACCACGACATCACCGTCCCGCGGCAGCTTCGAGCGGTCGACCAGGAGCTCGTCGCCGTCACTGATCCCGGCTTCGGTCATCGAGTGCCCGGACGCGCGCACGATGAACGTCGCTTCCTGGTCGTCGACGAGCATCTCCGTCAGATCGATCGGCCCGTCGTAGTAGTCCTGTGCAGGGGACGGGAACCCGCACGCCACCGCGACGGAGGAGGCCTGCAGCATCAGCACGGTCGGCTCGTCGACGGGGCGAGGCGACAGCGCGAGCATGATGGCCTCCCGGATCGGCTATCGAATATGTGACCGATCCAGAGTATGTGAATCTCTCCCGACATTAGAACGGGTATCCTGCACGCTCCCGCTCGTGGTGCGAGAATGGGGACCATGACCTCGACCGCGCCCGACGATGAGGAGATCGCCGCGATTATCCGGGCACGGCGCACTATGGACGGTGAACCCCGCGCCGGCGTCGACGTCGACGCGCGGCCGGGGATCTGACCGGGAGGTCTGCCGATGCTCTCACCCGCCGTCGACGTCGAACCGGTCTCCACCGCGCAGGCACGCGCAGCGTGGGGCACCGGCGTCGCGCCTCTGCTCGAGGCGTTCCCGGACCACGCCGGCGACATCCTCCGCGCGATCGCCTTCGCGCACCGCGCGCCCTTCCCGGTCCCGGTGTTCATCACCGGGCGACCCGGCGCCGGCAAGACAACCCTCGCCCGAGCGATCGGCGAGCTCACCGGGCGCAGTGTCCCGCTCGAACTCCCGCAGCGATCGCTCGCATCCATCCGCAAGGCAGCCACGCCGGGGGAGCCGCTCGTCCTCGACGACATCGCGCCCGCGCACTCCCGCGCCCGGCCGGCGATGTTCACCCAGATCCAGGCTGAGGTCTACGCCAGCCGCAACTCCCCGCTGAACGCCGCATCCCTCGTCGTCGCCACCGGCGAGCAGAAGATCGACGAGCTTAGCCTGCAGCGCACCCTTGCCACCCGCATCAACAGGCGCCGGGCGCCGCGAGAGATCTACGCGCAGCTGCAGTCGCCAGCCGCGGCCGCGGCACGCCTCAGCGTGCACACCTACCTGCAGGCACAGATCCCGCGCGTGACGCTGCGCAGTGCGGACAGCGCCGCCACACGCCTCGCCCTCGGCGTCGACATCGAGCACGAACGACGCCGCGACGCCGCCCTGCACGTCGGGGGAGTGATCCTGCGCGCGCTCGATCTCGACGCGGGCACCAACCGTCACCGGATGCCGCGCGAAGACCAGATCCTCGTCGGCGTCTACGCCGCCCTGCAGTACGCGCTCGACAACGGCGCCCTCCTCGGCGGTCGACCCACCGCCGGCGACTGGGTGCTCGGCCGCCGCGACGAGGACTACCTGTACCTGATACCCGGCGAGATCCTGCCGATCGTCCGCGCCGAGATCGACGACGACACCCTCACCAGCAACGCCGTCGCGGCAGCCCTCGAGGATCGCGGTCTGCTGTACCCTTCCCGACGCCAGGGCCGCAGCATCCCCCGCAGCATCAACGGCACCCTCACCCGCGTCTGGCGTCTCAGCCCCGCTCTCCTCGTCTGAGGCGACACGCCGACGACACTGCCGCGGCCTCGCCGGCTGTCGCGTCGCCGCCGACTGAATCGCTGACGCGATCACATCGAGATCGGCAAATTCTCGACGCGCATCGCTTACGGGTTTCCGGTGTTCCGTGCCAACCCGGCCCGAAAAGGTGTTCCAGGTGTTCCACCGTTTGACCGGGGGTTTTCCGAAACGGCGAATCCGCGAAATCGGGTAGGTGTTCCACCTGTAATATCCCTTTGACCTGGGTTTTACATGCAGGCGGAACACCTGGAACACATTTTCAGACACACACGCCCCGCACGCGCGATGCGTACGCGCGCGCGAGGGTGTTCCAGGGGTGCGAGTAACTTTTTTCAGGACGCGATGTCCGCGAGGGCGTGGATGATCGGCCTATATGGGGCATGAACATCCGACGCGGCGCGCGACTCGCCATCGAAGAAATCCCTATGCGGCATCAGGTTTCTGCTAGACATGTCGCATGGCTGACGAGACGACCCCCGCTGGGGGACCAGAGCTTGACGCTCCGGTGGAGCGCCGTCGGCGCGGAACTCGGCCTCGAGGTAACCGCACCGCCATCACCGTCCGTGTACCGGATGAGCAGTACGCCCAGTACTCCCGGGAAGCTGAGGATCTCGGCATCCCGATCGGCAGCTGGGCCGCGATCGTTCTCGCCGAATCTCGAGGGCTCGAGGTTCCGGAGTACATCAAGACCGAGATCAGCAAAGCGGCTGCGCGCCGTGACGCTGCCCACCGAGCACACGCAGAGGAGCTGCCGTTGCCAAGGTCCGCGTAAAACAACTCACCCCTGCTGGTCGGCAAACCAACAGGGGTAATGAGTTTGAGGTCACGTCCTCCGGCAAGAGGACGCAAGTTTTGAGTTCTGATCCAGATCGGGGCCTTCGCTGAAAGGACGATCGTGGCTATTGTAGCCCGAATATTGCGCTTGTCTAGCGTCGTTGTGCGCAGTGTCGCACCGACCGCTAGCACCCCTGCGCGCTACCCCGACGAGGGGGTGGTGCTGCGATGACTCTCGAGATCCCCGGCACCGCCGCGTCGATGAACTCTCTCGACCGCGTCTGGGAGGCGCTGGACCGTGGGGGCTACAAGCCGACCCGACGCGCCAACACATTCAAGGCTCTCTGCCCCGTGCACGGTGACGCGAACCCCTCACTTAGCGTTCGCTACGACCCGCAGGCCGGGAAGATCGCCCTGCACTGCTTCGGGTGCGAGGCGCCCGTCTCCGACATCACCGCTCACCTGGGCCTGACCGTGAGCGACCTCTTCGACGCCCCACTGCCCACCGATCGCCGCACCCAGAACCGCACCCCCCGCCCGCGCCGCCCGGCGCTGCCGCCCCGCCTGACCCGCGAAGAGCTCGCCACCCCGGCCCCGGATCTGACCGGCGCCAAGTGGGAGCGAGTGAAGGCCTACGAGTACGTCGACGTCGACGGCATCGTGCAGCAGCGGGTGCACCGCGAGGAGACCGTCGTCGACGGCGTCCGGCACAAGCGCTTCACCCAGAGCTACCGCGGCACCAACGGCCGGTTCGTCAAGCGCAAGCCCGAAGGCTTCGCCCCCCTGCTGTACAACCTCCGCGCCGTCACCGAGGCCGTCACTGCCGGCGGCGATGTCTGGCTGCTCGAGGGGGAGAAGGACGCCGACAACGCGATCGCGCAGGGCCTGGTGGCCACGACCAACGCTGGCGGCGCCACCGCGTTCCCCGCCGAGCTCGTCGACCACTTCCGCGGCGGCCGCGTGCACCTGGTCGTCGACAACGACCACGCCGGCTACAAGCGCGCCGCGTCCGTGACCGCACAGCTGCTGCGCGAGCGCATCGAAGCCCGCGCCTACCTGCCCGCGCTCACCGACCGCAAGGCGGACTTCACCGACCACCTGGACGCCGGCGGCACCACCGACACGCTCGTCGAGATCTCCGTCGACGACGCCACCGCGCTCGATGCCGCAGCCGAGGCCACGAAGCTGCTCGTCCAGGTGGAGATCTGCCGCAAAGAGGCCCGAGCGCAGCTGGACGCCCAGGGTCAGGACCGTGGCATCGCCGAGCGCAACGCCGAGGCGTGGGCGCGCGAGTCGTCCAAGCGGCTCGAGCGGATCACGTCGCTGCAGCCGCTGATCGCCGACCAGCTGAGCGAGCGCGCCGAGTCCGCCCGTGACGAGCTCACCGCGACCGTCCGCGAGGCCGCGGAGATCGCCCGCGACACGTACCAGATCGCCGGTCTCGACGTCCCCGCCGATGTCACCGCCGCCCTCGGCACCGCCCCGGCCGAAACCGATGCTCCCGCGACCGCCGACGTCAACGCGGCCGGCGAAAAGCCCGCCCGCGACCCCCGCACCCTCAACGTCTCGTTCCAGGCCGGCGGTGCAACCGGCGGCGCCGGCGGCGGCAAGAGCAACGGCGGCCGCGGCCCCCGGTTCGATGGCGGAGACTCCGGCAAGCGGGCCGTGATCAAGCGCGAGGAGTACGACGTCGTCGACGGGATCACCGTCAGCGTGAAGTGGGTACTCGCTGACGACGCCGACGAGGACGGCAAGCAGAAGTGGGAGCCGCGCTACACCGCGGTCCTCAACGGCTGGGCCGAGATCGAGAGCGTCGCCGTGGAGGACGACGGAACCGACAGCGAGATCGCACGCTCCCCACACATGATCGCGATTAGGTTCTACCGCTACGTCCGTGACGCCCGCGGCAACGCCGTCGCCGACGAGGAGACCGGCCACCCGCAGATCGAATCGACCCTCGTGAAGTTCGACGAGGAGCAGCTGCGCACCGGCACCTGGGCGCAGGCGCTGCCCTGGCCGAACCTCATCGAGTCCACCACCCGCCGCGGCAAGGATCAGGCGTGGGACGCGATCCGCAAAGCCCGCCAGACCGTGGCCAGCAACAGCCTCGTCTACACCACCCTCGGATGGCGCACCACCACGGCGGGACAGCCGTTCTTCGTCCACTCCACCGGCGCGATCGGCACCGAGGGTGCGATCGACGACGTCGAGGTCAAGCCGTCGCTGTTCAACGTCTTCGCCCTCCCGGCCCCGTCGACGGATGCCGACGAGCTCCGCGCCGCCTGGCAGAAGGGCACCCTCGAGGCCAAGGACTCCTGGCTGCTCGGCCGCGCGCTCGCCCCGCTGCTCGCCCAGTCCTGGGGATCGGTGCTCAAGCCCAACGACGCCACCGTGCACCTGGTCGGCGGCCGCGCCTCCCTCAAGTCCGCCCACGGCCGTCTGGCCGTGCAGTACTTCGCCCCCGACGTCCACTACCACGGTGTCAAGGAGATGCTCTCCGGCTCGGCAAAGGGCGGCTCCGCGCTCGGTCTCATCCGCAGCGCGAACACCGTCTCGCACCTGCCGCTGCTCATCGATGACTTCGCCCCGGACGGCAACGCCAAGCAGGCGCAGAACCGCCTCGGCGAGCTCGCACGCATGCGGTTCAACTCCACCGGCCGCAAGGTCTCCACGCAGCGCGGCGGAGTGCGCGAGGACCGCCCGATCGAGGCGAACCTGATCACCACGGGCGAGCTCACCGCGACCGGCTCCGCCGACACCCGCATCCTCAACATCCCGCTGCACCCCCAGTCCGTCGACAAGGGCAAGGCCCTGTTCGCGCGGCTCGAGTCCCGCAGCTACCGCGCCGCCCGCGCCCTGCTCGGCTCCTCGCTGATCCACTGGGTCGCGCAGCGCCGCGACCAGATGCTCGAGGAGATCCAGGCCGCCATCGAAGGTGACACGACCTCGCCGCTGGCCACCGACAGCTACTGGGAACGCCGCCTCGCCGACCTTCCCCACGACTCCGGCGTCCGCAACCGCCTCGAGAACATGGCCGTCGACCTCGACCGCGGGATCTACATCATGCTCAAGATGCTCCGCGAGTACGGGGCGATCACCGCCGACGAGGCCAACGAGTTCTACGCCTGGGCGCGCGACGGGATCTACGACGCCGTCGCGCTGCAGGACTCCGCTTCCTCCGATGCCGGCGAACTCCTGCTCGCGTTCCTGCGCGAAGCGCTGATCTCCGGCGGGGCGCACCTGAGCACCCAGCACGGCGACGCCCCCGACGACGCAGCCAGCCTCGGCTGGGTCAACCAGAGCGCCGGCGAGATGCCGCAGTGGCGCCCCATGGGTGCCCGGATCGGCGTCATCGTGGGGGAGGGTGATGCGCAGCGCGCGATCGGCGTCGCCAACACCGTCGCCAGCCGCGCCGACGAGGTCTTCTCCGAGACCACCCACTCCATCGCCAGCAGCTTCGAGAGCCACGGATGGCTCACCAAGGACCACGAAGGAAAACGCTCCGGCGCTCGGCGCATCGGCGGCCAGAAGATGCGCGTCTGGGATCTGCCGCTGTCCGCCCTCCTCGGCTCCGACAACGACGGTGACGACCCCACCACCGACAGCGACGGCAACCCCGACCCGGACACCAACCCCGGCCTGTTCGACATCGACCCCTCCGGCCCCACCGCTCCGACCGATGAGCCGCCGGTCGACGAGGAGCCGCCC
The DNA here is from genome assembly GCF_001724435.1 of Microbacterium sp. SCN 69-37. NCBI lineage: Bacteria > Bacillati > Actinomycetota > Actinomycetes > Micrococcales > Microbacteriaceae > Microbacterium > Microbacterium sp. SCN 69-37. The sequence continues at coordinate 4,181 of NZ_MEEL01000002.1, read as the reverse complement.
GTCGACGAGTACCCGCCGACCGACCCCTACCTCGCCAACGAGCCGCCCGCCCCCGCCGACGACGTCGCGCCCACCCCGGCCGCGTCCCCCGCCGAGGACGTCGCGCCTGCCGCGGCCGCGTCCCCCGCCGTCGCCCCGGCGCCCGCCCCCGCAGCCGCCGCGCCGGCCGCACGCCGCGGCGCGTTCCGCGCTTCGGTCGCCGTCCTGCACACCGATGGGGTGTGGCTGCCTGACGGCAGCCGCGTCGACCTCGACGAGCCGATCGTGCACGCCGGGCAGGTCGCGCTGCTGGCTTCCAAGCTCTCCCTCGGCACCCAGATCAACACCGGCCCGAGCAAGCTGCGGCGCACCGAGCGCGGCCAGATCTACATCACCCGCGACTACGCCCTGACCCTCGGGATTCCCTTCGACAAGCTGCCCACCCCGATGGCGTTCCAGTACCGCGAGAAGCTGCAGGCAGCCACCGCCGGCACCCCGTTCATCGCCGAGGCACGCACCGCCGGATTCCAGGTCTCCGGCAAGGACTCCCTGGACCCCAGCATCGAGGTCTGGCACGACGACAACCCAGAGCTCGGCGTGCTCATCGGGTTCCTGCCCGCGCTGCCGCCGGCGTTCCAGCAGGTCATCCTCGCCGACGACCCCAGCCCGCTCGACGTCGCCGACCGGCTGCAGCGGTTCAGCGCCGCCCTGCGCTTCCCCTACCGCAAGACCCCCTCGAGCACCGGCCTCGATCTCGCATTCGCACTGCACCCCCGCACGGAGCGTGAACGCCTCTTCGAGTCCTGCGAGTCACCGGCAGTGCTCCGCGAAGCCGGCCACGCCGAAACCGACCTCGACTGGCAGCGCACCCTCACCCCCGACGAGCAGCAGCACAGCTGGGTGCACGCCTTCGACCGCGGCGGCTCCTACCTCGCCGCCGTCGCCGGCCTCGAGGTCGGCATTGGATCTCCCACCCACCACCCCGAGCCGCTGCCGTTCACCAAGCTCCCCGGCTACTGGAACATCACCATCCCCGAGGACGGCCACTGGCTCACCCCCAACCTGTTCAGCCCCCGCGGCGTGACCGGACAGGCCACCCCCGGCACCCGCATCTGGGTCGCCACGCCCACCATGGAGCTCGCCGCGGAGCTCGGCGTCGAGCCGGAGATCCACGAGGCCTATCTGTGGCATGAGAAGGGGCGCATCTTCGACACCTGGCAGAAGCGCATGCGCGACGCCCGCCAGCTGCTCGACACCGACAACCCCAACGACCAGATCGCCCGCGACCTGCTCAAGAAGGTCTACGTCTCCGGGCTCGGCATCATGGCCAGCGACCTGCACCGCAACGGCCGCCTCGGCTACGCCCCCCACCGCTACGACCACATCATCGCCAAGGCCCGCGCGAACATCCTGCGCCGCGTGTTCCAGATCGGCCGCGACACCGGCCGCTGGCCCGTCGCGATCAGCAAGGACACCCTCGTCTACACCAGCCCCAACATCGACGCCGAGGCCTCTTGGCCCGGCAAGCCCGAGCACTACGGCCGCGGGCTCGGCAGCTTCAAGTACGAAGGCTCGGCACCACTGGACGAACACGCCAAGTACTTCACCGGCCAGGCACGCCCCTACGAGGGTAAGAACGACCTCTCGGAGATCTTCTGATGCTCGACCACAACGCCTCCGACGCGATCACCCAGCGCAACGCGCTCTTCCGGTTCTTCACCGGCCAGGACTACTCCACCGTCTCCTCCTCGCCGGCGAGCATGCTGCGCTACCTCTACGCCGGCAAGAGCGACCGTCACCCCATCGACACCAAGACCGCCGCGGCCCGCCTCGGCGTCTCGCAGCGCACCGTCCAGCGCTGGATCAAGGGCGACTCGAACCCACGTCCCGAGCTCCTCAAAAAGCTCACCGACCGCACCCGCCAGACCGTCACCACCAAGCGCGGCCGCACGCAGATGGCCAAGCGTGCGAAGGCCGCCCTGCCCGGCGATCGCCGCACCCTCATCGTGCACGGCGTGCAGGGACTGTCCGCCGACCCCCAGGACATGGGCTACAACCGCAACGGGAACAGCTACATCCACCTCACCGACGACGAGCAGCGCGGCCTCATCGACGCATGGGGCAACGGGGGCGACACCGGCGCCCTCAGCTACCTCGAGGGCATCTACGCCCAGCCAGGCCGCTACACCGACTCCGGCACCTGGCGATTCCACGGCGTCGACGGGATGCAGTGGCGCTGAGCCCCACACCGTAGCTGCGCGTCGACGCTGCGCGATCGACCCGAACCGGGATAGTGTTGTGTATGTCACATGCACTCAACTTTCACGGATAGGGAGGGACAGCAGATGACCACCACGATGAGCGGCCGCGGCCGCGCCTCCCACGAGGAGCAGCGATGAGCCTGCATCCCGCGGAGGTCGCGCGATTCCTCACCGACCTGCAAGAGCACATCGAGAGCGTGACCACGTTCTACATCCCCCAGGACGAGCTCACCACCGTCCTGCAGCGCATGGCCGAGGACGGCCACCGAGAGATCCCCACCACCTAGGAGCAGAACCCCATGGCCAAGACCAACCCGGTCCAGCAGATCGTCGGCGCCGAGCTCGTCGGTTACGACTACTTCGCCAAAGAGCTCGACGTGCAGCTGCGCACCATCTACGCCTACGCCAGCGAGACCAACGCGCAGCGCCTCGAGAACTTCCCTCGCCCCGTCACCCCCGCAGGGCACCGTCAGCCCCTGTTCGACAAGGCCGACGCCGACAAGTTCATCGCCGAGCGCCGCGCCGGCAGCACCACCGGCAAGGGCCGCGTGAAGGCCCGACCCCTCACCAAGGCCCAGCGGGCCGCGGTGCCCGCGGCCGCGCAGATCCTCGGCCGCGAAATCGACCTCCGCGATCGCGTGGCCCTCCGCACAGCGATCTACGACGACCTCGCACTGCCCGTCATCGCCACCAGCGAGAAGGCTCAGGTGCCGGCCGTCGACACTGCCACGATCAAGAAGCTCTACAAGCAGACCGAGCACCCCTTCCTGCAGCAGCTGCTCATCTACCGCGGCGTCGACGTCGCAGCCGGCTGACACCACCCGAGAACCACGATGACCGACCCCACGCCCCTCTGGCGCACCGCCGAGCACGCGGATCTCGCCGTGCTCGAGCAGGCCTGGGGCGCGCACCGGCTCTCGCAGATCCTCGGCGCCGCGCTCGGCAGCTACAACCGACGCGGCAACGTCGACGCACGCACCGCCGGCGCGGTTCTCGGGGTCAGCGAAGGCACCATCCGCCGGTGGGTGCGCAACGGCGTGCCTGCCAGCAAGATGCAGGCCGTCATCGACCTCGTGCGACCGCCTCAGGGTGCTTTCGAGCTCGAGCACTCCGACCTCATCGTCGCCCGCCAGAACCTCGCGATCGTCACCGCCGACCCGCAGAAGGGCGCTGACCTCTGGGGACACAAGGGCTGGCTCGACCGCCACGACCTCGCGATCATCAAGATCGCCGGCGCACCCGTGATGGTGGCGCGCATCGCCCGCCACGACCGCTCCGCCACCGCCCAGCGCAACATGCTGCAGGGCGGGCTGAAAGACGCACACGGCCACTACCTCCCACCCGCGGAGATCCTCACCTTCCCCAACTACTTCGCCGCCACCATCGCCCGCCTCGAGATCCTCGAGGACGTCTACCCGTACCGCGTGCAGATGCCCGAAGGCAAGCTCTCCCGCGGCGGCTCCAAAGCGTGGCTCGCCGAGGCGCCCCGCAAACCCCTGAGCTCCTACCGCCGAAACCCCCGCCGGCGCACCCGGAGCAAGGCCCAGGTCGGCGTTCGCCCCGCCGCCGACTGACACCCGCGGGTTCTCTGAGCTCGCCGCGTACATGGTGGATGTGACACACCACCAACGCATTCGCCGCGGCCTCCGCCGCATCACCCGCACCGCTCGGGCTATCGCCGACCTCGCACGAGAGCTCACCCGCATCCTCGCGTGGGTCTGCGCTGCCGGCCTCGTCATCGCGGCCGCGAGCTCGAACGGGGGAGCGGACCTGCTGCTACCCCTGCTCGAGCTCGTCGGCAGCATCCGCCGATGACCCCGGCACCCCCACCGGCTCGGTTCGGCGCGCAGCGCCGAACCTCACAGCCATGACCGGCACGCCCACGAGGGCACCCCGAGCAGCGCCCGGCTTGCCGGGTGCCCGGATCTGGGCGCGCAGCGC
>NZ_MEEL01000001.1:0-100823 GCF_001724435.1 Microbacterium sp. SCN 69-37 | reverse complement strand
GGAACTCGGACGGGTAGGGCTTGGGCACAGCAACATCCTTCCAGGCCCACCCCCGCGGGCAAGCCAGATCAGATGTCACCTATTCGTGCAGCAGTCCCGATCACTCTCGCGCATTGTGGTCATTCAGCGACCCTCCCTGCAGGCTAGAGCGACTCGTCCACCGCTGTGACCGCGTCCTTGACCCGCACGGTGACGCCAGGCTTGGCCTTCTTCACACGCTGAGCGACCATACGGCTCTTGTACTGCATCGCAATGCGGTCAAGTGTCTGCGATCGCTTCTGCTTTGGTATCGAAGCTTCAGAAAGGATCACATTGACCAGGTCATCGGAAAAGATCTTGTTGAGCTTGTCTCGCTCACTCGACGTCGACTCGCTGACGATCTTGCTGTTGCCGCCGACCTTGATGTGGACGACAACCTTTCCGCCATCATTCTGAATCGCAGTCACCTTTGGCGCGTTCGATGGAGCGACAGGGCCGACTTTGACTCGAGCAACCTTCTTGGCCACCTCAGTTCCCCCCATCAGCTGAGCACGCGCTGGACCACAGGCACCCCGCCTGGCTCCGACAAGCACAGACTCGCTCGACCCTTGACGCATTACGTCCAGGCTGCCGCCAGGCGCGCACCACTGGTTGCCGAGCAACGGCATGCAACGAGCGCAATGTGCCTCCGGACCTGTCGGCACCGGCCGACTTCGTCCCCGGTTTACCATCGGGGCAGGCGCTCCCCTGTGGGGAGGAACGTCTGAACAAGCTACCGGAGCACTTGCCCGATCGCCCAATCCCAGTCATCCCCGACCCACCGCTCTCGTCACGCTTCTGTGTGTTTAGTGTGCAGCGATTCACGGATCTAGCCGATTCAAGCGTCGGCGTGTCACGATGTCGACGTGTCATCAGGCCAGCTCTGGATGGGGAAGAGATGGTCCGCATACAAGGTGAAGGTAGCAGCGGAGACTCCGAGCGAACCGGGAGCGGGATGTGAGCGGTGAAAGGAGTTCCGCTGACCACGACGTCGACCCGGCGCGTCTGAAGTTCGCGATGACACTCGGCGGCTATCCGAGTTACGCGGCGCTCCAGCAGGAGTCAGGGGTGAGCAGCGACACGCTGCGCGGATGGCACAAGCAACGAGTGGAGCGCCCGTCACCTAGCTCGCAGTCGGCTGTCGAAGGCGCGTTGCCAGTGACCTTTGACTTCCTGACGGACCACACACCCCTACCTCCCCTCCGGAACGTCAACTTCAGGAACCTCCAATCAACAGAGGAAAACGACCGTGCTCAAATGCGCGCATACCTAACCGTTGCAGCGCTAACAGCGCAAGGTCTTCTCGGGACGCGCGCGGCACCGATTGGCACCATGCCGCTGGACTCTCACGGCGTCGAGCAGGGGGCGTCGGTCGTCGCCGCCGCCAAGTTCCGCTCCAGCCTCGGCATGGGGTCATCGCCGGCACCGAATCTTGTGCGCGTAGCTGAGAAGCTCGGGGTTCTTGTCGCGTATGGACCGCGGCAGACCGCGAACATCGATGCGTGCTCGGGATGGGTCGGCGCCAATCCCATCATCGTGCTCAACCCCGCTAAGGGCGATCACTACCGTCAGCGCTGGGACATGGCGCACGAACTCGGGCATCTTGTGCTGCACCGCCAATCCCGACCGCCAAGCAACCGGACCGCCGAGGCGCAAGCTGAAGCCTTTGCCGAGGCGCTGCTGTTCCCCCCATACAACCGAGCCATGGCTCGGTTGAAGGCGGTGGTGAGCTCGTCCGCGCCGTTCAGCAGCCTGGTTGCCTTCCAGGAAGAATGGGACATCAGTGTCGACGCATTGTTGTACCGACTCTCCAGGGGCGCGCGGGGATCGCTACGCGACGCAGTCATTCGCCGTCAGAAGGAACGCGAGGACATCGCACCAAAGAGTGAGCCGGTTGGTTCCGCCCGCCCCGCAGAAGAACCGACGATACTTGCCGATGCAGTTGACGAACTTCGAGCCGAACACGGCGCGCCTTTCGCAAGCATTGCGTGGGAACTCGGCCTAAAGCCCGAACTGCTATCCACCCTCGTAGCGCGACGGCCGAACTCAGTGCCGATGTAGCGCTCCCGCAACACCTGTTCCAGCAACATCGAGTCATCCACTGCCTACCGCACGCGCTGAGCCAACTTCGGGCCGGCTATCCATGCCCCGTCACGGCTCTCCCCGCAGGGGTCATGGTTGGAGGGTGCGCTCGCCGAGCCACTCCAGAGCTTGGCGCTGCCACCGGCCCGAGTCTGAGTTCCATCCCAGAGTGTGATTAGCACGGAACGTCTCGAGTTGGACCGACTCCGAACGAAGCCGCGCGAGTCGATAAGCCACAGCGGGCGGCGATGAGGTGTCGTCCACCCCCTGAAAGATCAGTGTCGGAACCGACAGCATCGTCGCGCGGGCAATCCAATTGAAGCGGCGTAGCGGCACTGCCGAGCGCGATCCGACAAGTCGTGCCAGTGGACCGCATTGCAGCCACGGACGAGCGAGCACGCCAACCTGTGGGGCCAAGCCGACGCGTGCACAATTCGCGGCGATGGTCGCGCTCCAATCAAGGACGGGCGAGTCGAGGATAAGTCGATCGATGACGCCCTTGAACTCCTCGTCGGCGGCGACTTGCAGCGCGATCGCTCCGCCCATCGACCATCCGAACAGCACGATGCGCCGGGCGCCGTGCGCGATCGCGAACCGCACTGCGGCACGGACATCGTCGGTCTCGGTTACACCGAGTGTCGAGCGGCCCGACCCCGCCATGGGCCCTTCGCCATCGTTGCGATACGTGACCACGAGCGAGACAAAACCTGCGTCAGCCGCGACTTTCACCCCACGGAGCGTGCCAGCGCGAGGGCTCGCCAACCCGTGGATGTGGATTGCCCAGACGTTCGTCGCGTTCGCGGTTGGGCGGATCAGCCATGCTGGCGCGGGGCCGACCAGGGTCTCCACAACCACGTTCTCGGCGTGGAGACCAGCGTCGGCTGGATCGCGATAGTAAATGCCGCTCCACGACGCGCGCTGGCCAACTGCCAGCCCGTCCGCCGGCTCGGTCGACTCGACCAGCCGCGTCACCGTTCCAGCGTCCTCGCCGACGACCGGCCCGAGCCGAACCCACCCGCCGCCCTCGAGCCACAGGTTGTAGACGCCCGTCGCCACCGTCGATGGGTTGCGGTCAAGGACGACCGCGTCGTGGCCCTCATGGCGCATAATGCCGCGGACGGTGAGGCTGTAGACCCTTCCGGACGGCGGTGCCGTAAGCCTTCGCGCGATCGCGAACCCGAGCCCGGCCGCCCCGGCGAACAGGGCCAGACCGAGTGCGGCGACGGCCGCGACTCCTGCGCCCGCCTTCAACGAGCCGCCCCCGTCGCGAGGCCGCCACTCGACCTACCCGCGCCAGGCGCGTGCCCGAGCAGGTGCTCCTCCGCTGCCTCGACGATCACGCCTTCAGCATCACTCAACTCGAACGAAACGCGTGGGTCGACAGCGGCGTCCCGGATCTCCACGAGTTGGCGGTGGAGCCGTGTCTCCGCATCGGCAGCGCTGAACCCAGCATCCTGCTGGCTCATGCCCGGCCGAACGAGATTCGCCCGCTGCCAGATCGGCGTCGTCTGCGAGACGAGCCGGCGGGTCGCACTGGCCCGTGAGCGAGCACGCATCCAGCGGATCGCAGGCTGGCTGGCCAGCCCCAGACAGAGGAAGAGGAACGTCGACAGGAACAGCGGACTGTACGCACCACCAAGACCGAGCATCAGCGAGATGTCGCCTGCGAGGTGAGCGATGTCCATCGCGATCACGACGGCGGCCAGCACGAGTCCGAGCGCACTTCCGATGAGGAGCGAGACCGCTGGCAAGCGGTCCACCCCCCTCCCGAGGCGGATCTGCCGGGTCGTGACCGCAGCCATCGCCGTCAACACGATCGCGTCGTACACGAACTGTGTCATCGAATAGGCGGCAGCTGCGGGCTGTGCCCCGAAGTCCAGCATGAAGGTCGTTGTCGTGACCCCTCGGTCGATGAACGCGAACGCGACAATGGTGCAAACGAGTGCCACCGCGAGGACAACCCGCCCGAGCGCGAACCGCACGATCCGCGGCCTATACTCCGTCGCCTTGGCAACTGCACGCCCAAGGAAGAAGATGCCGAGCATCAGTGCGAGATCAGCGACCAGTGTGACCAGGTTGGTGCCGCCAAGCAGGTGATCGACCCAGCGGTACAGGCCATCGATGTTGAGCGTCATCGCCACAGCAATGGTCAGCGCCGACCACAGGATGCTGCGGTCAGCGCGACCGCGTCGCAGGATGAGCAAGCTCAGGACGAGCAGCCACAGCAGCGCGGAGACGAGGATCTGGGTCACCCAAAGATCTCCAAGAACTTCGACTCGTGCATCACCGACCCCCGGATGGCGCCGGCAAGGTGGTCAGCGAGCGACTCGGCGGCGATCTCGTCCGCCGTGACAAGGTCTTGGCGTCGAAGCAGACGCCGTCGCGTCAACGGCGCGATGTCGGGAAGCAGAGGGTCCGCACCATCCGCGTCATCGTCGTGGCCGTGGTCGAGAATGATGTGCGCCAACTCGTGCAGCACGAACTGCTGCCGGTGAAGCCGCGACTCGCTTCGGGCGTGAATGACCAAGTCTTCGGTGTCCCTGATGAACAGAAGGGCGCAGATCCCGTCACGGTCGCTCAGGTCCGCCAGTTCGACAATCCGCAGTGGGCGGCCGCGCCGGCGCTCCACCGCACTCACGAGCTCGTCGAATGTGAAGGAATCTCCGAGTTCGAGTTCCTCTAGCGCCTCCGGCGCGCGCGTTGCGACCTTCACTGTGTCCGTCACTTCCCTCCAGAGCCGTCGGCCGTGATCACCGTCCGCGGACCGCGTGCGGCCGACTCCCCATTCGATTCGTTGTCGAGGAATCGGGTGATTGCCTGGAGCGCTTCGGGAGAGATGTCGCCCAGCGTGCGGGCCGCGTAGGACTTGACCTTCGCAGCTCGCATGGCTCTGACGAGATCGAGCTGCGCGGCAACCTTCGCCGGCATTGGCGCATCGGCACCGCCGGCGAGGAAGGCCGGATCCACCTCGAAGAAATCCGAGAGCGCTTCAGACAGCGCGCGATCCTGCACGAAACGATGACCGTTGACCATGTACGTCCACCGTGACCGGGACAGGCTGACGCCCCGCGTCTGAAGGAACGCGGCGATCTGCGAATATGTCGGCTCCTCGCCGGACTCGGCGATCGATACGTCAAGCAGCAGACGAAGGCGCTTCGCCAGTTCTTCTGCTGCCATCTTGCTCTCGTCTTCCGTCATGTCTTCACGACCATCCTTCGCCTCGGGCAGGGAAGGGACTCCGTTGGGCATGCCCAACGACCCAGTTGAGGATGCTCAAATTACTCGTTGGGCATGCCCAAATCAACCGTTGCGCTCGCGCGACAACAGGTGCAAGCATGAACGCCTCACGCTGTTGGGCATGCTCAAACGGCATCCCGCGATGCGGCGCCGACCCAAGGGAGGTTCGACATGTCGAGACAAGCGATCCGCGCGACTCGACCGAGAGTGCAGCCGGCGGCCAGTCGACTAGAACTCCCCCAGCACCTGCTCGAGCCGCATCACCATCTCGGTCACCTGCGCGTCGTCTACGGTGTAGCGGACTCGCTGCCCGCGGATGGCGACGTCGCGCGGCGGGTCCGCGAGGATCAGCCCCGCGTCGAGCAGCTTCTCGAGCCCGTTGGCGATCGTCATCTTCGGGAGCGCGATCGCCTCGGCGATCTCCGAGCGCGTCAGTCCAGGGTTCTTCCGCAGAAGACCGATGATGGTCGCCTGCATGACGTTCCCGAGCGCGTTGATGGGATCCTCCGCGTAGTCACTGTTCGCGGGGCGGGCGTAGCGAGGCACGAGCCCAGTTTGGCGCACCGCTCCACCGTCGTCCACAAGAGGGATTCAAAAAATGCTTCACAAATGGAGTGTACGGCTATATGCTTCCCTCATGTCAAGCGAAGCGACCCCTCTCAACGCGGCCCGATCGGGCGCCGCGTCAGGGCTGTCGCGCTGGACGCTCACCGCTCGGGCAGGTGACGGCGGGCGATGACTACTCCACGGAACACCCGGCGCACGCGAGGCATCGTGTGGGCGATTGTCGGTGGAGTGGTGCTGCTCATCGGCATCCTGGCGATCATCGTCGCGTCGCTCTTCTCGGGCGGCGAGACGCCGCCCCCTTCCGAGACCACTCCCCCGGACTCGACGCCGACGACCGAGCCCACCGAGCCGACGACGGACGAGTTCGTCGATGCATCCGTCGCCGAAAAGGGCTGGGTGCCGGAGCCGATCACGACGGATGCCGAGGCCTACGTCCAGGCGGCGCTGGCTGCGGCATCCACGTTCGACACCCAGTTGAGCACACGCGCAGAGTGGCTCACGTATCTCGACACGTGGTTCACGCCCGACATCCGCTACACCTCGGAAGAGGACCGCGCCTCCGACATGCAGGCGTCGCAGCTCGAGCTTCGTCAGAGCGTCGTGCTCCCCGAAGCGGAGTGGGACTCCCTCGCAAACGAGGACGGCCGCGTCACCGCGGCGGTCACCGGCGACGTCGAGTTCGCCGAGGTGCCCGATGACGCGTCGGGCGACATGAGCATCGGAACGGCCGACGTCGTGCTGACGTACACGCGCTCGGACGGCAACGGCGGAGAGACCTCGTACGACGACACGGTCCGCGTGAGCGTCCAGGTCCTGTGCGGCGAGGGATCGGTCCCGACGCCGGACACAACGCAACAGGAAGGTGACTGCAAGGTCGTCCGCTACTTCTCGGGGTCATTGGAGCCCTGACATGGGAGCCCCGGTCGCCGCCGCAGCAGCCCTCGCGAACACGAGGATCGGGCGGAGGATCGCGATCGGGGCTCTCCTCTTCGTCGCGCTCGTCGGCGGGATGCTGATGACGCCGCTCATCACGATTCCGTTCGCGGTGGCTGGCGAGCAGGTCACGCAGGAGGTCGAGACGAAGGCGGGGCCGGTCGCGAACGGCGACTGGGGATACCCGCTCGCGGGCGACTACTCAAAGGGCCGCGGGTTCGGGTACAACCCCGTGATCGGATGCAGCTACTGCTCGACCAACCACCAGGGCTACGACATGGCTCAGGGCTGCGGCGCGACGATCTACGCCGCGGGCCCCGGCCGGATCATCACCGCGGGTTCGTTCTACGGCTGGGGGAACACGGTCCGCATCGACCACGGCGGCGGCCTCGTCACGCTCTACGGGCATATGCAATGGGGCTCGATCCGCGTATCGGTCGGTGATGCCGTCAAAGCCGGAACGGCGCTCGGCGCCGAAGGCAATACGGGCCGCTCGTTCGGCTGCCACCTGCACTACGAGGTGCAGCAGGACGGCGCCGCCATCGACCCTCAACCGTTCATGGCCGCTCTCGGCCTTCCACTCAAGTGATGCACCGAAGGAGAACACCATGCGATACCTACTGACAGCACCGGCCGAGGTCGATATCCCCGACATCGAACCGGACTTCTCGGCACCCTTCTTCGCCGGCTTCCAAGTCGTCGCCTCGTACATCCTCGCGGGCGCGATGATCGTGGTGCTGATCATGCTGATCATCGCCGGCGCATCGCTGGCCTTCCGCGGCCTGGCGTCGGATCGCATGCGCACGTGGGCCGGCGAGAACATCCTCTGGATCTTCATCGCCGCCGCCGTGCTCGGAGCCGCGAGCGGACTGTTCCAGTGGTTCGTCAACTTCGACTTCGGCTTCTGATGCGCATCCTGCGGTCGCTGCTCGTCGGCGCGGTGGTCGGGCTCGGCCTGACCCTGACCGCACTGACTCCGGCGAGCGCTGCGCCAGCATCCATCGATGTCGTACCAGCTGCGGCGAACGCATCACCGGTGACAGATGAGCCCTGGTCATCCCCCGCCTACCCCGTCGACTGCTTCCGCGTCGACGCGCAGATCACCTGCACGCCGCAGAACACGGCGGACATCAAGCCGCAGCAGTGCTTCATCAACGTGTTCGTCGACGGCGCCAAGGCGACAGTGTGCACGACCGATGAGTCGCACGTCTCGGCCATCAAGACGAGCGGCGGCAAGCCGCTACTCGTCGAGTACGGATGCTCGCTGGGTGACGTCGTGTGTGTCACGTTCGAGAACGCTGGCCGCGGCATGGCGCTGTCGGCGACCTCGATGATGTTCGCCGTCGCGCAGAACATGCGCTTCGACACCTCGTCACTCCTATGGACGGCAGCGACGAACGAGTGGTCGTTCTGGCAGTGGGCGATCCTCGCCGTGCTGTTCGGCGCGATGGTGTGGGCGGTCGCCGCTGCGATCGTCTCGGGCGACCGCGCGGAGCTCGTCGGCGCTCTCGTGCGCAGCTTCATCGCGGTGCCCGCCACGGCGATCACGCTGTGGGCAACCGGACACCTGCTCAACGCCGTGGATGACCTCACTTGGTACGTCATGAACCGCGATGGCGCCGACGGACTGTTCGCGACCCTGCAGTCGGTCATGTGGGCCGGCGGGCAGGCGAACTACTTCTTCGCCTTCGTCATCCACACGCTGTTGATGCTCGGGATGCTGCTGCTCATGCTCGTGTTCGCGTTCCGCAACATCGTGCTGGCGGCGCTGATCGCGGTGGGCCCGATCGCGTGGATGCTGTATCCCGCCCGTGCCGTCGGACCGCAGTGGGTCGTCCGATACGTGTCGGCGGTCTTGGTGCTGCTTCTCACCGGACCCCTGACGATCGGCTTCGTCACCCTCATCATCAACGGCCTCGCCGGTGTGAAGACCATCTGGGATCCGCAGTCGTGGCCGCTGCTCATCGGACTGGTGCTCGTCGCGTTCGCGCCATTCGCGGTGTTCGGGCTCTTCAGCTTCGTCGGCGCCGTCGCCGCCGACTCGGTCGGCTCGGCGGTCGGGTCACGAGCTGGCCACGCAGCGACAGGCGCCGCCCGATCGGTATCGCGCATCCCCAGTCGCGCCGGCTCATCGCCCGCCGGTGTGGCGCCGCGTTCAGCACGACCGGGCGCCCCGGGAGCCGCCGGCCCCTCGGGCGCGAGTGGAGGCGGCTCCACGCCGGGTCGGCCACCACGGGGACCAGCCGGCCACTCCGGCACTCCTAGCTCGACGGTTGGTTCCGGCACCTCACCCGGAGCGAGCCCGTCCAGCGCGGGCGCTCCGGCACCGTCGTCCGCCAGCTCCCCTCCGGCGCCCCGGCCCTCGTCGCGGCCAGCACCTTCATCCGCTCCATCGCCGTCCCCGTCTCCCTCGTCACCCCCTCGCCCTCGAACTGAGAGGACCGCATGATGTCGACTCAGGACCTCGCCCGACCCGTCCGTCTGCCGCGCCGATCGAGGCAGGGCGTGGTGATGGGCATGGACGGCTGGCAGCTCACCTGCCTGACCGCGGCCGCCATCATCGTGCTGATCGGTGTCAACCGTTTCGGCCCGCCGGGACTCCTCTATGCCGCGCCCCTCTACCTGCCGATCGGCATCTTCGCGTTCGTGACGGTGCACGGTGACTCCGCACCGCGGCAGGTCGGACTCTGGTTCATGAAGCAAGTACGCCACGCGACCGGCGCGACGCGGCAGGTGTACCGCCCCGAGCGCACGCACCTCGCCGGCACACTCAACCTGCCCGGCATCCGCGCATCCATCCAGCTCTGGGATGTGGACGACGTCGCGTGCGTCTACAACCCGCACGACCGCGCGGTGTCGGTGACCGCCGAGGTCGAGGTGCAGGGCTTCCTCATGAAGGACGACCCGGAACGCTTCGACCTCACGCAGCAGTGGGCTCCGGTGCTCGCGTCGTTCACGCAGCGTCCGGGCATCAAGCGCGCGGTGCTGCAGGAGCGCACGATTCCGACGACGATCCGGCCCGCTCGCGACCACTATCAGTCGGTCACGCTGAAGCGGAAGCTCAACGGCGACTCCCCCGTCGCTCACAACTACGACGCCGTGATGGACAAGTCCGAGCGGTACGCGGTCTCGCACCGCAACTACCTGACGTTCACCCTCGATCTGATCGCGCTCGGGCCCCAGTTGAAGTCGCTCGGCGGTGGTGAAGACGCGGTCAAGGCTCTCGCTGCCCTCGAGGCCCGCAACCTCGCGGACGCCCTGAGCGCAGCACGGATCAGCGTGCGACGGTGGCTGACGACTCGCGACGTCGCCGCGCTCGCCCGGGTGGGCTTCGACCCCGAGTTCGCCGCCAACGTGCAGAACCGCGACGACGACCACATCGGTGTCGATCCGGTAGCGATCGGGCCGATGTACCTCGAGGAGCCGCGCGGCAAGAACGGCGTCGTCTACACGGACTCGGGGGTCCACACGACGCTCTGGATTCAGGAGTGGCCCCGATCCGACACCGCGGTCGGATTCGTCGAACCGATCGTGTTCGCACGGATGCCGGCCACCGGCGAGGCGATCACACACATCATGTCGATCGTCCTGACGCCGGTCTCGGTCAAGAAGGCGATGCGCCGCATCGAGGACGACAAGAAGGTCTGGCGCGGCAACGAACGGCTTCGCGCGAAGCGAGGTGTCGACGGTTCGGCGGCGGATGCCGCGGACTGGGACGCGCTCGAGCGCCAGGAAGAGGAGATCGTCGCCGGCCACGGCGAGTTCCGGTACGGCGCCTACCTCACGGTGAGCGCCCGCAACGAGGAGTTGCTGGATCAAGCCATCGCGGGCATGCGCAACGCGCTCGCGCGATCCGGCATGGAGCCGCAGATCCTCTACTGCCAGCAGGCCGAGGCCTTGATGGTCAATGTGCTCCCCATCGGGCTGGGGATGAAGTGATGGCCCGCCGCGTCGTCTTCTTCGAACCGGGCGACCTGTCCAAGCGCGACCGCGGCGCGATGCGCCGGCAGATCGCGCGCGATGCCCACGAGGAGCGCCCGCCGAGGAAGCGCCGCCGCGAGCGTGCGCTGCCCGAGGCTGCGGTGCCCGGCCCGTTCGGCCCCGGGCTCACCGAGGGCGGGTACTGGAACCTTGCGCGTCCCAGCATCCCGGCCCATCAGGCGACGTCGCGACAGATCGCGGGCATCTACCCCTTCGTGGCGGATGCCGGACTCGGGCACCACGGGCCGATCCTGGGCGTCGACCTCAACGCCGATGCGCTCTTCCACTTCTCGCCGTGGGAGGCGTACGCCAACAACACCGACCGGCAGACGCTCTCGACGAACGTGCTGGTGCTCGGGGCGTATCGCGCAGGCAAGTCCGCGACGATCAAGACTCTGGTGACACGCTCCCTCGCGTTCGGGCACCAGACAGTCGTCCCCTCCGACCCGAAGGGCGAGTGGGTGACGGTCGCCGAGGCGATCCCCAATGGCGTCGTCATCCGTATCGGTGGCGGAAGCACCGCTCGCCTCAACCCGCTCGACCGGGGCCCGCGGCGGGCGGATGCTGACGACGAACAGGACGAGAAGATGGTCCGTCAGCGCCGCATCACCACCCTGGTGTCGCTCGTCGAGATGGCGCTGGGCTCAACGAAGCTCACCGCCGTCGAACACGCAGCACTGCATGAGGCCCTCGAGCGCAGCATCCGGTCGACCGGCGACCGCCCGACGCTGCGCAACGTCTACGAGCACCTCGGGGCGATCGTCGAGGATGCCGGCACCGACTTCCGCCTGTCGGACGGCGCCGTTCAACCGCGGTTCGTCCTGCGCCGGTTCGTCGACGGCGACCTGTCTGGGCTGTTCGAGGACGAATCGACGGTGGCGTTCGACGCGGATGCGCCAATCGTCGTCGTCGACACGAGCGAGCTCTTCTCACGCAGCGAGCTCGTCGCGCAGCTTACCCAGGTGTGCACGACGGCGTGGATTCAGGCGGTCGTGTCGGACCGGTCGGCCAAGCGCACCCGCTACCTCATCCGCGAGGAGGGCTGGCGCGATATGACCTCGCTCGCCGCGCTGCAGATGTTCCAGCAGTGGCTGAAGCTGTCGCGCCACTACGGCATCAGCAACATCGTGATCCTGCACAAGATGGGCGACCTGGATGCCGTGGGCGACGCGGACTCGCGGGAGCGCAATCTCGCCTACTCGATCGTCGGCGACATCGAGAACAAGTTCATCTTCCGCGCGAACCATCAGGAGGCCGCTGCCCTCCGTGATCGCCTGAACATCCCCGCGACTCACGTCGAGGACGCGCGTCGGCTGCGGATGGGCGTCTTTCTCGCCTACGTCGGTCAGTACGCCTACGTCGTCGACTGCTTCGCGACGTCGACGAACTGGGAGTACGAGCTGTTCGCGACAGACAGCGCGCTCGAGCAGAACGTCGAAGGCGACGCGATGCCGTACCTGTTCGACCCGGATGAACTCGACCGCTTCTGGCCAGACGAATCCCCCACCGACACCAGCCTTGACGGGTGGCTGTCACCGACCTGGAAGGAGACACAGCAATGAGTCTCGACACCACGCTTCGCGCGTACGCCACGGTCACCGGACCGACGGCCACGTTCACTACGCCGGAGGGGCTCATCGAGCCGCTCGCGGCGACTCCCACCGACGACATCCGGCAGATGATCGTCCGCCGCGCAGTCGATGAAGCCCGGCGCGCCCGTCAGCCCGTCGAGCTCGTCACCACGGGCGATCGCGGAGAGCATCACCTGTGGATCGACGCCGACGGGACGCTCGTGACGGCAGCGGCGAGCGCGCCCGAACCTGCGACGGTCGCCGCCCACATCGAAAGCCCATCGCAACAGGGAAGGGAGGTGAACACCGAAGCTCCGGGGCACGAACCGCTTCGCAACCACCGTGCCCCGGAGCCTCCCTCGCGCCCGAGCTTCATCGACACGTCCTCCGCCGGCGAGCCGAATAGCGGCGGCTGGCGTGCGTTCTTCGCTCGGCTGGGCTTCGGTCCGTCTCCCGCCGAGCTGAGGCGACGAGCCGACGAGCGCGAGGTGTCGCAGCAGTGGGCCGGATGCCGGACCATCGCGATCGCAAATGGCAAGGGCGGCGTCGGCAAGACGATGACCACCGCGATGCTGGCCGCGGTGTTCGGCCGCTACGGCGGCGGCAACGTCCTCGCGTGGGACAACAACGACACCCGAGGCACGCTCGGCTGGCGTACCGAGGCAGGACGATACGACACGACGATCAAGGATCTGCTGCCGGCGGCATCCGATCTGCTGGCGACGGGCGCCGGCGTCTCCGACATCGCACGGTACGTGCACCACCAGCCGGTCGATCGGTACGACGTGCTGCGCTCGAACCCCGAACTCCTCGCCGTGCACCAGCGCATCCTCACCGCCGAGTTCGACCTGCTGATGCAGGTCGCCGCCCGGTACTACCGGGTTGTCATCTTCGACTCCGGCAACGACGAATCGGCGGAGCGCTGGCTGCGCATGGTCGACTCATCGAACCAGCTCGTGCTGCCCACACTCGCGACACCCGAGTCGGCCGAGTCCGCCGCACTCCTGCTCGATGCGCTCCGCGAGCGCGACGAGCGATCGCGCGAACTCGCGGACAACGCGGTCGTGGTCGTCACGGAAGCCGAGCCGAACCCGCGTGGGGCGAACCGCATCGCGGAGGGCTTCTCGGGCCACGTCCGTGCAGTCGAACACATCCCGTTCGACCCCGCCCTGAAGTCGGGGGCTCTGCGTCTCGACAACCTGCGCACCCCCACGCGCGATGCGTGGATCCGCGTCGCCGCGGCCGCAGCCCGGGGCCTGTGAGAGGAGTCGGCCATGGAATCGATGCTCGGCAGGGGGATCGCGGTTCTCATCGCGATCTCGTTCGTTCTCAGTCTCGTGTTCGGCTTCCTCGCCGAACTCGTGACCAACATCGTCTGCGGCGCTCGGCCCGAGGCCGACAACATGTTCTCGGGGCTCTGGCTCGCGATCACGGGTGACACCGCGGTGTATGCGGCGCCGGCGGGATGCGCGTTGCCGGTGATCGGCATCCGGATCGTCGACCTCGTCGCCGTGCTCCTCGTCATCGCCCTCGCGATCCTGGGGCTCATCGCCTACCGGCGCTACAAGGAGTCGGACCAGGCGTTCGTCGCCGACCTGCGATCGCGCATGGGCTTCGCAGAAGCATCCGAGATCCGCCAGTACCTCTCGGGCAAGGCCGTCCTGCGGCGAGCGCGGCAGCTGCGGCCCGACATCGCACGCCCCAAGCCGACGGACGTGGGGTGGCGTGTCGGCCGTTCCCGCGGCACCGACGTCTACGTCTCCATAGAGGACTCGGTCGCGCTCGAGGGACCGCCCCGCTCGGGCAAGGGGTATCGCGTGCTGATCTCCGCGATCCTCGACTGGTCCGGGCCGTTGATCACCACTTCGACGACCAACGACAATCTCACCGCCACCCTGCGGATGCGCGAGCGCCGCGGGCAGGTGCATGTCTTCGACCCACAGGGGCTTTCGGGTGTGCGGCATCCGCTTCGCGTCTCGCCGATCGCGGGGTGCGAGGACCCCTTGGTTGCCATGCAGCGCGGCAGCGCCATCGTCACCGGTACGGCGCTCGGAGCGTCGTCGACCAACGGCGAGTGGGCACAGGCATCCGGCGTGGTGCTGGGCCGGCTCCTCCACGCCGCCGCAGTTGGGAACCGTCCGATCGAAGAGCTCTACAACTGGGGCACGAGCCCTGTCCTCGCGCGCAAGTCGGCTGTGTCGATCCTGCGCACCGACGGCGCATCGGGCTGGGGAGACAATCTCGAAGCGACGCTGGCCGGCGACGACAAACTCGTGTCTTCGATCTGGTTCGGGGTACAGGGCGCGGTCGCGCCTCTCGCGGTGCCGAAGATTCGCGACGCCCTCACGCCGCAGCCGGGCGACCCGGTGTTCGATCCCGAGGAGTTCCTCGCGGGCGCAAACACGCTCTACCTCGTCGGTTCTCGGTCGGGCGCCTCGGCGATGGGCGGATTCCTCGGCGCCCTGCTCGACGACATCGTCGAGGTGGCCCGTCTGCATGCACTCGCGTCGCCGGGCTCACGGCTTCAGCATCCGCTCGGCCTAATCCTCGACGAGATCGCGAACATGTTCCGCTGGGGCAACCTGCCGCAGATCATGGCCGACGGCGGAGGCCGCGGCATCTGCACCTTCGTCGTCCTGCAGGCCCTGTCGCAGGCCGAGACGTCGTGGTCGCGCGCCGAAGCCGACACCATCTGGGCGGCGGCGACCGCGAAGGTCCTGCTGGGCGGAGCGTCGCACGTAGGCCACCTGCGCGACGTCGAGGCGCTGCTCGGAACCCGTCAGACCAAGCGCACCCAGCGCTCCTGGTCCACGCGCGAGTCCGGCCACTCCACGAGCGAGCAGCACGAGCGGCTCCCCCTAATGTCGGTCGACGAGATCAGGCGAATGCCGCAGAACGTCGGTCTGCTCGCCTATCGCAACCGTCGAGGGGTGTTGCTGGACCTCGCCGGCTGGGACGCGCGGCGCGACGCTCGCGAGATCCAGAGCGCCAAGCGCGCGACCGAGCAGGACCAGCAGACAGTGTTCACCGAGACCCGCCGGCCCGCTCCGCGGCCGGTCGTTGACCCCGAGCCCGAGCCGGAGGCCGCGCCCGAGGCGGTGAACGAGGAATGAGCAATCGCCGCAAGCCCCGAGCCTCGAACGCATACCGCTCGGAGTTCCTTTCCTCCCCCGCGTGGTTCGCCCGGCGTGCGCGGTGGTTCCGCAAGCAGGAGCGTCTCGGCCGCGCGCTCGCGTGCGCCGGATGCAGGTGGCCCGCCACGCCCGAGCAGCTCGAGCTGCACCACCTCGACTACCGCGGCGTGCGGTTCGTCGACGGCTCCTGGCGGGCGTTCGAACGTCACGACGATCTCGTGCCGATGCATCCGTATTGTCACGGTCTGCTCCACCAGTTGATCGATCGCGACCGGGTGCTGTCGCACCATCGTGGTCGACGGGTCGCGTCGGCGATGGCGCTGGCGATTCTTCAGAGGCGGATGCGCGAACTCAGGGAGACGTCATGAACGAGCGAGAGCGAACACCTGAGGAGATTCAGGACTCGATCGCGCAGCAGCTGTCGGGCCCGCCAATCCTCACGCATCCGACCGAGCCGGCGGGCGTGCCGCCGGTCGATTGGCGCCACCTGTCGTCCGACGAGTCACGTGCCGCGTGGACCGCGCTGCGCACGTGGGTGGAGTGGTTCACGGTGCGCTACAGCGTGCCGATCAGCGTCGTGCCGGCGTGCTGGTGGAAGCACGGCGCGCTCGTCGAGGAGCTCTCGGCGCTCCACAACTTCCATCAGGCGTCGTTCGACAAGAACGACTCGGGATACGGCCCGCTCGAGTGGCACGAGCGGCTCGCGCAAGCGCAACCCCGATTGCAGCGTGCCGGGTCGGGCTGCACCAGCGGGCACTACGAACTGAAGCCGCGGTCGTGGGTCGGAGAGACCGACGAGGCGGAGTGGGACGCGTGGATCGACCAGAACCACGCCAACTGAGGCACGAGGTGCCTCCCGAATGGAAGGAAGAAGGATGACAACCAGAATCCCGGTCACCATCGAGGGCAACCTCACCGGCGACCCCGAGTACGGCGCGAGCGAGTCGGGCAACGAGTACGCCCGGTTCAGCGTGGCCGTCAACGACCGCCGTCTCAACGAGACCACCGGACGCTGGGAGGACGCGGGAACGGTCTTCCACCGCGTCGTCGTGTTCAACCAGCAGGCCCGCAACGTGGCAACGTCGCTCCGCAAGGGCGACACCGTCATCGTCAGCGGCGACCTCCGCTTCGGCACATACACCGACAAGGAGTCCGGCCAGACCCGCGAGACGCGCGACATCGTCGCGGACAACGTCGGGGCATCCCTGAAGTACGCACCGGTCGCGGTCGAGCGCGCCCCAAAAGCTAGCGGCCCCGCCGCGCGCAGAGCGCCGTCGGGGCCGACAGCCGAGCCGGTCTCGTCCACCGGCATCGGGATCAGTCGCTGACCCATCGCAACAGGAGAGCGGCGTGGGAGTCACTGTACTCCTGCGCCGCTCTCCTACGTCGATGCTGCCGCCTGCCCGAGGGTCGCGAGCCAGGTATCGTCGACTGAACGATCGCCGGGGATATTCGCGAGCGTCCGGCCGGACGGCGTATTGGGGGAGATAACCTCGGGTGCGGGCGAGGCGTTCGGCGCGAGAGCTACGACATGGAAGTTGGCCGTTCAGTGGAAGATGTTGACCTGCGCCGCCTGACAAAGGACGAGCGCGAACAGTATGCGCGCTACACGCACATGAACAACCTCCCGACGAGCGAACAACTGCGAGCTCACGGTCCGACGTTCATTGCGCTCGCGGTGTGGATGGTGCTCGTGATCGGGCTGTTTGTGGGGTTCGCCAGCGCCGGCAGGACAGCCGCCGGCAGCTACAGCGCCCGAGATAACCCAGACGCTGCGATGCTCCTGGTCCTCGCCCTCGTCGTCATGCTTGGGGGCATTCCGGTCGTGATCATGATCGCGGTTCGCGTCGGCAACTCAGCGCTCGCGCGATATCGCGCGGAGTTCCTGAAGCGCATCGGCTACGAGTCACGTCCGACTCGAACGAGCCCGACCACTTCCTCGTACGACGAGTCCACAAAGTCTCTCCGCCAGCTGCAACACGAGTGGTATGAAGGCCACAGCGAACTGGACTGGCGCGATCGCGAGCGCGCCGAGATGTACGGCATCGATGTGGACACCTACATCAACAACGTTCTGGAGAACGACAAGGACTAACTCGCGGGCGAGTCGATGCGTGCCTGGTGACTGGATTCACTCGGCGTACTTCTCTCCTCCCGCACGCCGGTAGCAGGAGGAGAGAACCGAGTCCGCCACCGACAAGGAAGTCGAACAGGGCCCACGCTCACCCACGGATCCACCCGGGCTTCGAGTCACACCCTGACCTCACGCAACTGGGATCGGAGGCGGAGACGGCACGCACTCACCCATCCTCTCCCCTGTCCTGCCGACGGCTAGCGCCCGAGCCCAGTTCCAGACGCCAAGCCGTTCACTCCGCCCACATCGCGAACCTGACGGGAACGGTCGAGGCGTGCGCGCTCCGCGGCATCTCTGGCCCGTCGGAGGCCCTCCTCGTACTCATGCATGACCAGCAGGTAGCGAGCGAGCAGTCGCTCCTTGGCGCCGTCGAGATCGATCGACGTGTCTTCTGCGCTTCCGCGCCCGTGCGTTCTCGAAGCGGCATCCGCCTTCCGCCGGTCAATGTCGAGCAGCGTCCGCGCAGCCTGAGAGAGCCAGTCGCGCTGTGCCTCGAGCGGGGGCGCTGGCTGAGTACCGGGATCGCGGGCAGCTCGACCGAGCTCGACTCGCGCCGCACGCTCGGAGTCGTCGATGCTTACTTCCTGGGATCCGCGCATCATGCTCGCCGCGACTTGGTCGCGTGCGGCGGCCGGTGTCCTCGCGATCGCAATCGCCTCGTTGTGCGTGCGCCCCCGCGTCATCCCGACGTACAGCCCCGACGCGTCCACGCCAGGCCCGACAACGGAAGCGTCCGTCGTCTCGCCTTGGATCCCGTGCACGGTCGACGCGTAGGCGAGATGCATGTGCTCGGCGGCATACTCCGGCGACACCCGACGTCGGTCCCCACTGTCTTCCAGCGCGACCAGTTCGATGTCCGATCCGCCGATGCTCCGGATGGTCCACAGTGCGCGGTTCTCGACATCCGCGTCGCGGTCATTGCGGCGGGTCTGCACCACGTCCCCCTCGAGCAGCCGTTGCTCCCCCTGCCCGATGGCGAGGCGCTCCTCATGCAGCTGTCCCAACTCGACCCGGCGCTCCTGGATCGCCTCGTTGATGGCGTCGGCTTCCTCGTTCGTGCTCGTGACCAGGGCGACTCGTGCGCGGGTCGCCGCCCAGCGGAAGTACGCCTCGACCATGACGTCGCGCGCTTGCGCGGCATCCGCGACTCGGTGGATCGATCCCCGCTCGTCGAGTTGGCCGGCCACTGCGAGTGCTTGGTCGTGGCTGCGGGGCTCGCGCATGCGGAGCGTCAGTGCGGCGTATTCGGGGTCGCGGAAGCGATGCACCGCGGTCAGCTCGACGACGGCTGTCGCGCGCCGCGTCATGCACGCCATTGCACCGGCATGCCCGACCGGCATCGCCTGCAGGTGGTCGCCCACCATCGCGATCCCCGCACCGGTCTCGGCTGCGACGACCGCAAGCGCATTCGCTGTGTGTAGGTCGACCATGCCGGCTTCGTCGACGACGACCCGGTCGCTCGGTCGCAGGATGAACCGGCGCGGCCCCATGAAGACCGCGCCGGTGCGGGGGTCGATCTCACCGACGTCGAGCCGCGTCCAGGTCTCGCCGCCCGCTTCATCGCGACCCCATCGCCAGCCGTGGTCGGCGAGCAGCGCATGCAGGCTGAGTGAGGTCGCGCCGATCTCGCGGGCCGCCACGGAGGCCGCCTTCTTGGTCGGTGCGACCACCACGAGGTGGCGCCCCTGCCGTTCGAGTGCGGTGCGTGCGACGCGGAGCATCGTCGTCTTGCCGGCGCCCGCCGGCCCCGTCACCGACACGAGGCGATCTGTGCCGGCGATTGCCGCCGCGGCGTCCGACTGGCCTGCGTCGAGCGTGACGTCGTGAGGCAGGCTCTCTCGCGAGATGTCGAGGATGTCCTCGTGGTCGACCGGCTCCCCGGCGTGCGTGAGCGTGTCGAAGCGCGCTGCGAGCTCGACTTTCAGCCGCGCCGTCGAGGCGGCCATGTATCCCTTGATGTGACCTGGCCGGTCGCCTTCCTGATCAAGTAGGTCGACGGTGTGAACGAGGCCCCGCGCGACGACGTCATCGATGAGTTCCTGCATGCTCTCGCGGGGCGCGACGATTCCGGATGCCGCGACAGCCCTGGTCGCACCGGCTCGCAGGTCGTAGCTGCTGAACCTTCCCCCGCACGCCGTGGATCGTGAGTCGGCATCCACCGTCGCGCGGGCGGCGAGCAGGTCACGGTCCAGCGCCCCGATCGTCGTCGCGCTCGTTCTCGTCGGCTGGCGCGCGATCAAGAGGGCGGGATCGATCGCTCGCAGCTCATCACGAACGAGCTGCTCCCACTGCTCCTCGTCCACAACGCCCGGCTTGTTCGGGCGGTTCTTCGCCCACGCCAGTCGATCGATGTGCTGGAGGACGTCGTGGTCGGGCTCCTGACCTGGGTGCTCCGATCGCCAGCCGAGCAGCAGCTTCGCGCGGTTCGCTTCGATCTGGTTGGAGCGGCGCGAGAGCGGACGTACGGCGGATGCGAGCTCGGCGATCTCACCGTCGCTGTCGAGCGTGTAGCCATTGCGGGCAAGCGCTTCGAGCCACTGCGGGTCCGTACGCGCGGCCAGCTCGCCCTCCGCGTTGATCAACGTGTGCAGCTTCATCGCAACCCGGGAGTCGACATTCGACCACTTCCCGTCTTCCCCGAGCACCTTCACGTTCAGCCACAGGTGCCGGTGGATGTGCGGGTCGAGCGCCCGCGAGCGGCGGTGCTGCAGCTCGACGACTTCGATGCGGTGAAGGCTCTCCCGGATGCTGCCACCCGCGCCCCGGCGCGCGTTCAGCTCGTGACGCCAGGTCGTGATGATCCGAGTTCGCAGCCGATCCTGAAGTGCCTCGAACTCGGCTGCGAGGTCATCGTTGATCAGCGCGGCGACGCTGTACGACTTGGGTGCATTGATGGTGCCGTCCAGAATCAGGTCCGCCTGCGGCGACCTCAGCTCGCGGCCGCGCGGGGCGTCGGTGTGTGGGTCGTGACCGTCTACCCAACGACGTAGCTCCTCTGGATCGAGCGCATCCGTCGCGATGCGTCCCTGCTCGACTGTGAATCGCGTGACGCGCGCAGAGCTGCTGTCGGCGTAGGCGGCGAGGGCTTCGACGCCGGTGACGCTCCGGAGGTGCGAGTCGCAGCTTCCCTTGAACGCATACGCCATCGCCTGTCGAACCCCCGCCGATTCGACGCCCCTCTTCCAGCGTTCGAGGCCCCCGCGCATGGGCCCAGAGTACGCCGGATCTGTCTAACTTACGAGTGCTTACACAGAAAGTGCCTGCGTGCATCGCAGTTCTTGGGTGGCCCCTGTTTGGTTGGGCCGGCCCGGCAGGGTCGTACCGCGCCGTCGGGTGGGCGCCCGGCTCGGGCGCGATGAGCGAGAACTCATCTGGCCTGGTCTTGCGTTACCAGGGGCGGTTGCGGTTCCCGCCGGTGTCAGGGCGCTTCGGGAGTGCGCGGTGATCGACCCTCTTACCCTCGATCCACCGATCGGGAGGCTCGCTGAGTTGGCGTCGTGACGCAGAAATGCCCCTCTGACCGGGAAGAATAGAGCTTGTCTAAGGTCCTATTCCCCGAGCCCGAGAGGCATCTCGTAGATGCAATTCAAGCACGCTTCCGCTGCCGTGTCAGCGATGTTCGATGATCCGAATCTCGTGTCGACGGCCGGACTGGTCCCGATGCTCCGTCTTGCCCGGTCCGCGGGCCTCGATGAGCTCGCGCAGTCGCGGTTGAGTGTCCCGACGGACAGGGGCGCGAACGCGGGCGGCAAGGTGATGGCGCTGGTTGCGGGGATGCTCGCCGGGGCGGACTCGATCGACGACATGAACGTGCTCCGTCACGGCGGGATGGGCCGGCTGTTCGACCGAACGTATGCACCGTCGACGCTGGGCTCGTTCCTGCGCGAGTTCCGGTTCGGGCACGTCCGCCAACTCGACGCCGTCGCCTCCCGAACCCTGGTGAACCTCGCCCGGTCCGCGCCGCTGCTGCAGGTGGCGAACGACGAGCGGGTGATGGTGGACCTGGACGACACGATCATCGAGGTCCACGGATACCAGAAGCAGGGCGCCTCGTTCGGGTACTCCGGGGTCCGTGGACTGAACGCCCTCATCGCCACTGCCAGCACCCAGACCTCAGCACCGGTGATCCTGGGTCAGCGCTTGCGGCGGGGGAAGACCGGTTCTCCGAAAGGCGCCGCGAGGATCGTCGGCGACGCACTTGCCACCCTCCGCCGCATGCACCCCGGGACCAGTCCGCGGCCATTGCTGCGCGCCGACTCCGCGTTCTACGGCCACGCCACCATCGGCACCGCCATCAAGGCCAGCGCGGACGTATCGGTCACCGTCCGGATGGACCCCGCCGTGAAGGCCGCGATCGCGTCGATCCCTGAGGATGAGTGGGAGATGATCGAGTACACCGACTCGATCCGTGACGAGGCTACCGGTCAGCTGGTCTCCAAAGCAGAAGTCGCCGAAGTGCCCTTCATTGCGTTCCGGTCGAGGAAGATCGCCGAACGCGTCGAAGGACGACTGGTGGTGCGGCGGATCCCGGACCTGAACCCGAACAAGGTGGAACAGCCGACGCTGTTCGACGTCTATCGGCATCACGCGTTCTTCACCACGACCGACAAGACGACGATGGGCACCGTCGTCGCGGACAAGACCCACCGCGGCCACGCGATCATCGAACAGATCCACTCCGACCTCAAAGCAGGGCCGCTCGCTCACCTGCCGTCCGGGGTGTTCACTGCGAACAGCGCCTGGCTCGTGCTCGCGGTGATCGCGTTCAACCTCACCCGCGCCGCCGGGCTGATCGCCGACCGGGCGGGTCGGCTTGCCAGGGCGACGACCGCGACGATCCGCCGCACTCTCATCTCGGTGCCGGCACGGCTGGCGCGGTCGGCGCGGCGAATCACGCTGCACCTGCCCGAGGCTTGGCCTTGGCAGGCCGCGTTCGAGCGCCTATTCACGGCAACCCACCCGCCTCCACCGGCCGCGGCCAGCTGACCACCGCCGCAACGACGGCACGACCGAGGATCAAGTGGACGACCGGGATGAAACGCCCGGGACTCACCCCTGCCCGCGGCAGCTCACCCCACACTGATCACGCCGACGCCACCAGCCAAGGGCTCATCGGTGGATCGAGGTTTAGGTGTAGGTGTCGCATTCGCCGAGGAAGGGCCGGTTGACGGCTGGTCTGTTGTGGTTGGCGATGAGACGGGCGCGGGTTTCCCGAGTGATCGTGGCAGTTTCTGATCTGAGGGCTGCGAGGGCCAAGGAGACATATGCGGAAGGGGTGCCGGAAGGCTCGTCCGTGAGGGGGTGATGCAGGCGATCGATGTGCGTCGGTGCGACGTGGGCGGCGGTCGTGGTCTTCATTGACGGTGATCTCTTGACATCAGATGTGGCGGACTGGTGCTGGGAAGGCTGGGGTTGCTCTTGGTTATCCGGCCGGGTCGGCGTGGATGGCCAGTTCGTCGCGAACAGGAGGGTTGGCGCCGGGGCGGGATACGGTGATCGCGGCAGCGGCGGTCGCGTATCTCAGGAGGCGCTCGAGTTGCTCTCGGCTGAGGACTGGGACTAGAGCCGACGCGTTGGGGGTGGTGTTCAGGCGGAGGAGTCCGTCGATGAGCGCGGCCATGAAAGAGTCCCCGGCTCCGACGGTGTCGGCGACGACGGTGGGCACGCCTGGGGTCGTTGCGTCGATGTGCGCGGTGGTGGCGTATGCGCCGTCGGCGCCCATGGTGACGATGGCCAGTGATGCGCCGAGGTCGATGAATGCTCGGAGGGATTGCTCGATGCTTCGGTGAGGGTAGAGCCAGCGGAGATCCTCGTCGGAGGCTTTGACGATGTCGCTGACGCGCACGAACGCTTCGACTTGGTGGATGGCGTAGTCCCGGTCGGGGATCAGGGTGGGGCGACAGTTGGGGTCGTAGCTGATGAGCGCGTGAGTTCTCGCGTTACTGATCAGCTCGAGCACGGCGTCGGCGCCAGGTTGGATCATGGTGGCGATCGAGCCGGTGTGGACCAGGGAGGGCGATGCGTCTGATTCTTTGAGTGCGTCCGGGTTGGAGAGGTTCCAGTGGATGTCGAAGTCGTAGGACGGAACTCCCGCGGCATCGAGGGTGACGCGGGCGACGCTGGTTGGGGCGGTGTCGGGCGTGGTGAGGGTGGTGACGTTGTTGGCTTCGAGGTGCGCGGCGATCAGGTGCCCGTAGACGTCGTCTCCGTGTTGGGTGAGGAACCGGGTGGGTTGGCCGAGACGGGAGAGGCCGATGGCGACGTTGAGGGGGCTGCCGCCGACGTAGGGCTGGTCGTGGACGATGTCCACGAGGGCTTCGCCGATGACGGTGACCATGGTCAGGCGACCCGACCGAATCGCTTGCGGGTGAAGTTGTTCAGCAGGGCGGCGCCGATGAGGAGCACGCCGAGAGCGAGCAGCTGGTACTGGGTTCCTTCGTTGCCGGCGAAGGCGAGGAGGATGCCGGCGTTGAGCCAGACGATGAGGAGGGTAGCGAGAATCACGCCGGAGACTTTGCCGATGCCGCCGGTGATCGCGACCCCGCCGAGCACGGCAATGGTGATGGCGGGCAGGGCCATGCCGCTGCCTGAGACGCCTGCGTCGGGGCGGGCGGAGGCGAATTGGGCGACGGTGACGACGGCGACGAGGGCCGAGATGATTCCGGAGAACAGGTAGGCGGTCATTCGGTTGGATGCGACGTCTACGCCGGCCCATTTTGCGGCGACGTCGTTGGTGCCGACGGCAAACAGGCGGCGCCCGTAGGTGGTGCGGTTCAGCAGCAGCCAGACGATGAAGGCCGTGGGGATCAGGAAGGTGAAGATGCCGAGTGGGACGTCCGGGATGCCGGCACCGATCACCGGGATCTCGACGGAATCGGCAGCGGAGAAGAAGTCCTGGATCCGGATCGCGCTGATCGGCCGTTGGCCGCTGATGACCAGGGCGAGGGATTTGAACGCGTACAGGGTGGCGAGGGTGGCGATCAGCGGCGGGAAGCCGATGTAGGCGATCAGGACGCCGTTGATCGCACCACAGATCGCGCCGGCGAGGACGGTGATCAGCAGCGCGACGGGGAGGCTGAGTTCCCAGATGCCGTAGGCGTAACCGAAGACGATGCCGCAGAGGCTGACGATGGCACCGACGGAGAGGTCGATGCCGCCGCGTCCGGAGAGGATCACGAGCAGCTCGGCCAGGCCGAGCATGGCGAGTGGGACGGCGGTGATGAGGGCGGCGCTGAGGTAGTCGGCGTCGTAGGAGCCGCTGAGCCACCCGGTCTGGTCGAGGATCGTCATCACGACCAGGACGATCACGATAAGCAGGCCCAGGAGCGCGGTTCGGTTGGCGATCAGGGTGATCGCCAGGTTGCTGACCCGGTTACCGGCGCTGGGGCGCTGGGTGGGGCTCGTTTGAAGAGTCTGCGTGGTCATGAGTGGGTCTTCTTCTTCCGGGCTCGTTCGCGGATGATGTCGGTGCCGACGGCGAGGATGATCGCCGCGCCGACGAAGAGGTCGCCGAGCTGCGAGGGCCAGCCGAGCTGGGTGACACCGGACAGGACGGTCTGCACCAGCAGGGCGCCGAGGATGGTGCCGAGGATGGAGCCGCGACCGCCGAGGGTGGAGGTCCCGCCGATCACAACGGCGGCGATGACGCTGAGCTCACGACCGGCACCGACGGACTGGTCCAGGGTGGATGTTCCTTGGGCGACGATGAAGCAGGCGGCAAGGCCGGCGAGGAGCCCGGTGAGGGCATAGGCGGACAGAACCAGGGGACGGACTTTGATGCCGGCGAGGCGGGCGGCGTTCTCGTCGCCACCGATAGCGAAGAAGTGCCGGCCGATCACGGTGTGACGCAGGAACCACCAGGCGGCTGCGGCGATGAGCAGGGTAATGGCGAAGCTGTGCGGAATGCCGAGGGTACGGCCGGCTTCTCCGCGGCCGAAGACCTCGAAGGTGGAGGGGATGCCGTTCACGGTGGAGGAGCCGAAGATCCGAAGGGCGAGGAAGGTGAAAAGGTTTGCCGTGCCGAAGGTGATGATGATCGCTTGGATGCGGCCGTAGGCGACCAGGAATCCGTTGATCAGCCCGAGTGCGAGGCCCACCAGCATGGCGAGGCCAACAGCGGGTAGCAGCGGGATGCCGGTCTCGACCATGGTCTTGGTGGTGATCACGGCGGCGACGGTGAGGATCGCGCCGACGGAGACGTCGATGCCGGCGGTGATGATCACGAAGGTCATCCCGACCCCGATCAGCGCGATCGGGGCGACCGCGACGAAGAGGGGAAGGATCGAGCCGGGGGTGAGGAACGACGGGGTGTAGATGCCCAGCAGGATCCACAGCACGGCGATGATGCCGATCAGGACGATTTCCTGGCCGGTGATCAGCCGGGGCAGCACTCGGTGTTTGACTGCCTGGGTGCTGGGGATGGTGGTGGTGGTTAGCCAGCGGCTCATTTTGGGTCCTTCGTGGTTCCGGCGCCGGAGGCCGCGGCGAGGATGTCGACCTGGGTGGCGTCGTTGCCGAACTCGGCTCCGATGCGTCCTTCACGTACGACCAGCACCCGGTCCGAGATGCGCAGCACTTCGCTGAGGTCGGTGGTCACGACCAGGACGGCGGTGCCGCCGTCGGCGAGCTTGCTAATCAGACGGTGGATCTCTTCTTTCGCTCCGACGTCGACGCCCTGCGTCGGTTCGGCCAGTACCAGCAGACGGGGGGCGGACAGCAGCTGCCGGGCGATGACTACCTTTTGAGCGTTGCCGCCGGACATCGCGCTGACCGGCTGGTTTTCGCTGGGGGTTTTGACGCCGAGCTGAGCGATCAGGTCCCGGACGATGGTGCGCTCTTTGCGTTTGTTGATCCAGCCTTTGACGCGGCTGAGTTTGGCGAGATCTCCGATGGAGATGTTGAACCCGATGCTCTGGAAGGAGAAGACGCCTTCTGCTTTCCGGTTGGCGGGGACCATGGTGATCCCGCGGCGGCGCGCGTCGGCGGGCCGGCGGTTGACGGTCTTTTTCCCCTGGTAGAGCATCGTGCCGGTGCTGGGCTGCTTCATGCCGTAGACGATGTCCGCGATCTCTGCGGCGCCGGAGCCGAGGAGCCCGTAGATGCCGACGATTTCACCGCGACGCACGGTCAGGTCGATGCCGGTGAGGGAGCCTTCCAGCCCGACATCCTGCAGCTGCAGGGCGGCGGGTCCGTCGGGGAGGACCTTGGCGGTGCGCTCCTCGGTGACGATTCCACCGACCATCAGTTCGGCGATCATCTTGGTGGTGAGATCCCCGATCGGATAGGTGTCCAGGGTGCGTCCGTCGCGCATCACGGTGACGGTGTCGGCGATCTGGAACAGTTCGTCGAGGCGGTGGGAGATGTAGATGACGGCGACGCCGCTGGCGGTGAGGCGCCGGACGATGCTGAACAGCACCTCGATTTCCTGGTCGGTGAGGATCGCGGATGGCTCGTCCAGGATGAGGATGCTGGCGTCCCCGGCGACGGCTTTCGCGATGGAGATCTGCTGCTGCTGGGCGATGGACAGTTCACCGACGGGCACCATGGCCAGGCCGGGGGAGAGGCCGATCATGGTGAGCAGGTCGCCGATCTGTTCGGCTTGCGCGGTCCAGTCGACTCGGCCGCCGCGGCTGATCTCGCGTCCGACGAACACGTTCTCGGTGATGCTCAGCTCGGGGAACAGCTGCGGTTCCTGGTATACGGTCTGCACGCCGAGTGCGATGGCGTCGGCGGTGGAGGAGACGGTGACTTCGGTCCCGTCGAAGGCGATGGTGCCGGTGTCGGCTTGTTCGGCGCCGGCGAGGATCTTGATCAGCGTCGATTTTCCGGCACCGTTCTCCCCGACCAGGGCGTGCACGCTGCCGGGCTGCACGGTGAGGTCGGCGTGCCGGATGGCACGGACACCGCCGTAGCTTTTGGAGACGCCGCGCATCGCGATGCGGGGAGCCAGGGTCTGTTCCACGAGGAGACGTCCTTATCAGGTGGTGGGGAGCAGGAGAGGGTGCCGGGGTGCCCCTGTGGGGGGCACCCCGGAGGTCGGTCAGTAGTTGAACTGGTCGACGTTGTCCTTCGTGAAGATCAGCGGCGGTCCGAGCAGCTCGATCTTGGTGTCGGCATCGAAAGTCACGCCGGTGATGGTGTCGTTCACGTCGAAGCTGGGCTCGAGGGTCTTTCCGTCGACCAGCTGTAGGCCGGTCCAGGCGGTGAGGTAGCCGAGGTTCTGCACGTCCCACAGCACCGAGGCGCTGGAGGAGCCGTCCTTCAAGTAGGGGGCCATCGACATCGGGGTGCCTCCGCCGACGGTGAAGACCTGCCCGATCTTGCCGGCATCCTTCACAGCCTGCGCCACCCCGGGGGCGGCGGCAGAGCACAGCCCGATGATGCCCTTGAGGTTCGGGTGTGCGTTCATCAGGTCGGTGGCCATCGACGCGGCCTTTGCCTGGTCCTCGCCGGCGTAGACCAGGTCCACGAGCTTGGCGTCTGGGTAGTTGTCGCCGATTTCCTTCTTGATGACGTCGATGTAGGCGTTCAGGTTCGCGGCGGTCTCCACGCAGGAGACGATCGCGTACTCACCGGAGCCACCCATCGCGTCCATCAGGCTGGTCGCGATGGCTTTGCCGTGGTTTTCCTCGGTGGTCTGGTTGACGAAGACCTCGCGCACCGAGTTGGGGGCGTCGGTGTCGGAAGTGAGCACGGTGATTCCGGCGTCTTGCGCCTGCTTGAGCAGCGGCGCCATCGAGTCGGGATCGTTGGGGGCGACGATAAGCGCGTCGACCTTCTGCTGGATGAACGACCGGACGATGTCGGCTTGCGCGGCCGCGTCGGCGGTGGTCGGACCCTGGTACAGCCAGGTAAACCCGAGGTCTGCTGCGGCGGCCTCCCCACCCGCGTTCATCGCCTCGAAGTAGGGGATGCCCTGCAACTTCGGGACGAACGCGATGGTCGGCCCATCTGAGGACCCGCCGCTCGCGGATGGTTCGGCGTTCTTATTGGTGCAACCGGTCAGCGCCAACGCGCCGACGGTGACCAGGGCCGCGAGAGCCAAGAGGGGTTTCTTGAACACGGATATCTCCTTTGATACTGCTGCTGAGGGGCGCAGATGCGCCGGTCTTGGTGGGTGGGTTAGTGGAGGCGGATGGTGTCGATGGCGGTGAGCTTGTCTCGGATAAACGCGTTGGCGTGTGCGCCGAGCTCGTCGTTGTCGGTCCAGAGGTTGCGCCAGATGCCGAGCATGCGGCTCAGGTCGGGGGCGACCACGGCGGAGGAGAACGATTCGAACGTGATTGGGCCGTCGTAGCCGATGCGGCCGAGGGCTTTGAAGAAGTTGTCGAAATCGACCGAGCCGGTGCCGAGGTAGCCGCGGTGGCTTTCTCCGATGTGCACGTAGTGCAGCGACGGGGCAGCGTCCAAGACGGGGGCGAACATGTCGGATTCCTCGATGTTCATGTGATAGGTGTCGAGGTGGATGCCGAGGTTGGGGCGGTCGATATCGGCGAGGTAGCTGATCGCCTGTCGGGCGGTGTTGAGCACGTTCGTCTCGTACCGGTTGACGACCTCGAGGGCGACGTTGACACCGCGGTCGGCGGCGTGGTCGGCAACTCGACGAATGGTGCGCTTGCTGTTTTCCAGGCCCTCCGCGGTGACGGGCTCCATGTACTTCTTCATCGCGCTGTAGATGACACCGCACAGGTGCGTGCCACCCAGGTCGGCCAGCACGTCGACGGCCTGGATCAGGAGCGCTTCGCCGGCGGCGACGACGGACGCGTCCGTGCTGGTGACGTCGGTGGTGTCGGAGAGGCCGAGGGAAGCGCTGACTGCGAGGTCGTGCTCGGCGAGGGCGGACTTCGCGGCGACGGTGTCGAAGGTGAACGGGTCCATCAGCGGGTACTCGATCAGGTCAAACCCGGCGGCCTTCGTCTTCTCTGCGGAGAGGCGGATCCCCTCGGCGTCGAAGTGACCGGTCCAGACCAGACCGTGGCAACCAATGTTCATGGACGTCTCCTCGCGACGATGCTGAGTGCGCGGCGTCTGCGCCGCTGATCCGAGTTGGCACGTTGCAACTGGCCTGAGGAGACTATAGAACCTAGACTTGCAACGTGTCAAGTGGTCCTTGCAACGTGCCAGTCGAACGGCTACTCTCCTGGGATAACCCGAGACCCGGACGCAGGGAGCAGTGATGCCCGCAAGCGTGAAGGACGTCGCCGCCCTGGCGAAGGTGTCTTCGTCGACGGTGTCGAACTATCTGAACCATCCTCATCTGCTGGGTGCAGCCAGTCGGGAGCGGGTACGTGCGGCGATCGAGCATCTCGGGTTCGTCCCGAATGAGTCCGCCCGACAGCTGCGCGCTGGCACCAGCAAGGCACTGGCACTGATTCTGCTGGATGCCTGGCAGCCGTACTTCAACGAGCTCTCCCGCGGGGTGGAGGACGTCACCCGGGCGGGGAACTGGGCGCTGTTCTTCAGCAATAGCAACCGCGACGCCGCCCAGGAGCGGAACAACATCGACATGTTCGAGTCCCACCGTGTGCAGGGGATGATCATCTACCCGCAGTCCGATGTCATCCCCCGGCTGGAGCGGCTCGCGGACAAAGGCATCCGCTCGGTGATCGTCGGGCCGTCCCACAAGTCGGCAAAGATCGCGTCCGTCCCGTTCGACGATTTCGGCGGTGGCCGACTGGCGGGGGAGCACCTGATCGCGATGGGCCGGCGCCGGATCGCGTTCCTGGGGAACCCGGAGGATGTGAGCCAGTCCGCGGATCGGCTGAACGGTCTTGTGGCCGCTGTGCAGGACGCCGGGGCGGGGGCGAGCGTGGTGGTCGTTCCGATCTTCGACCTCAGTGTCGAAGACGGGATCCGTGCCGCCGGGACGATCCTTGATCTGCCGCCGGAGGATCGCCCGGATGCGATATTCACTGCCAACGATGTGGTCGCGATCGGCGCGTTGACCTGCTTCCTGCGCCACGGCGTGCGCGTGCCCGAGGAGATCTCGATCGTCGGCTTCGACGACATCGCCCTCGCCCATCAGGCCGTGGTCCCGCTGACCACCATCCGCCAGCCCGGATACGAGATCGGCCGCGCCGCCGGGACGCTGCTACTGCACCAGCTGGAGAACGCCGACGCCGCACCGCCGGAGATCGCCCCGTTCGCAGCAGAACTGGTCATCCGAGAATCCACCAGCCCCGTCCGATAACGGCGCCGAACCAACCCCTCACCCCCGGTTATGAGCTCTGAAGCTGACACCCCATGTAGACGCTGCGGGCACGACGCGGATGAGCACCGTGGCCCCTGCGAGACGGACATCTTCATCGCCCGCGGATGGATGAAGTGCGGCTGCCCGGGCTATCTCACCCATCCGGAGGGCGCACCCCGGTAAGGTGCAGCCCTCACGCAAGACCCTCCCGGAGCGCGCGGACGCCCATCCCGGCCTGTACTACTACTGCTGCGGATGGATGACGGCCTTGATGGAGTCGGGGACGGTGCGGGCCAGGAGCAGGGCTTTCTCGGTCTGGTCGAGGGGGAAGTGGTGGGTGACCAGGGGGCGACGTCGATGCGTCCGGAACCGACGAGGTCGATCGCGATCGGCCAGGTGTGCGCGTACCTGTTGACCAGGGCGATGGTGAGCTCTTTCGGGTTCAGGGTGGACAGCGGGAGGGTGACGGGCTGCTTGGCGATCCCCACGACCGCGGCGCGACCGGCTTCGTGGAGCCGTTCGAGACCGGCGGCGAGGACACCGGGCGCGCCGGAGCACTCGATGAGCACGTCGAAGGTTCGGTCGCTGGGTTCGTCGCTGCGCTCGGCGTCGAAGCCCATCGCGCGGGCGGTGTCGAGCCGGAACGGGGCCAGGTCGGTGAGCGTGACCGTACCGGCGCCGAAGGCGCGGGCAGCGGCAGCGGCGAGCAGCCCGACGGGGCCGGAGCCGGTGACGAGCACGTCGTCGCCGGGCACGAGGGCGGCGCGTTTGCATGCCCAGATGCCGACCGAGAGCGGTTCGAGGAGTGCGCCTTCGTCGTAGCTCATCGTGTCGGGGATGGGGAACAGGGTGGCGGCGTCCAGCACGATGTTCTCCACGAGCGCGCCGTCGTAGGGCGGGGTGGCGAGGAAGACCAGGTTGGGGCAGAGGTGGTAGCGACCGGCCATGCATTCGTGGCAGTGCCGGCACGGGGTGCCCGGCTCGATCGCAACCCGGTCGCCGACGGAGACATTGGTCACGTCGGCGCCGACGGAGACGACCTGGCCGGCGGCTTCGTGGCCGAGGATGATCGGCCCGTCCACGACGTAGTCGCCGATGCGACCGACGGTGTAGTAGGCGGTGTCGGATCCGCAGACCCCGACGGATTCGACGCGGACGACCGCTTCGTACGGGGCGGGGTCGCGGAGGGGGCGGTCCTCGACGGTGAGGGATTCGATCCCGGTCATGACGGCGGCACGGTTGGCCATGATGTGTGCTCCTTGAGTGCTATGAGTGCTGTGAGGGGTGTTTCGGTCCGGCTGGGTGCGGCGTCAGGATGCCTGTTCGACGCGTTCCGGGGTGGGGAAGGACAGGGCGGCGCTGTGTTCCAGGCCCGCGGGGCTGAAGACGTGGTCGGCGACACTGAGGGCGAGGCCGATCACCCCGGCGTATTCGCCGAGCTCGGAGCGGGCGATCTGCAGCTGCCCGGTCACGCCGGGGTGGGTGCGCTGGTAGACGCGTTCGCGGAGCCCGGACAGCAGGACGTCACCGCAGTCGCTGAGCCGTCCGGAGAGGATGATCGCGTGCGGATTGAGGATGCTGACTAGCTCGG
This sequence comes from Microbacterium sp. SCN 69-37, assembly GCF_001724435.1. Classification (NCBI taxonomy): domain Bacteria; kingdom Bacillati; phylum Actinomycetota; class Actinomycetes; order Micrococcales; family Microbacteriaceae; genus Microbacterium; species Microbacterium sp. SCN 69-37. The sequence continues at coordinate 68,386 of NZ_MEEL01000001.1, read as the reverse complement.
CGGTCGCTTCCCCGATGATGCGCCCGGCACGGCGCACCGCGCCGGCAGCGACAGGGTCACCGCGCGGAGCACGAGCTCGGTGACGTCGTCGACCAAGGGCCCTGGGCACAGTTGAGGGAGCCTTTTGACGAGACTTGGTTCTGCTCCGTGCCGGAGCCGGAACGGCTCTCCCGGCTGATCGCCCGACACACCCACTTCGAGCGCACCGCGGACGCCGCCGAACAGTGGGCACGTCAAGTCGACGGCGCAAACGCTACCCTGATCGAATCCACCCGCCACCGCGCCGACCTGATCATCAACACCACCACCTGAGCTCGGTTTGCGTTCGTCTGGTCCATCCAATCCCCGGATAGCGACTGGAACTAGTCCCTTAGCCTCGATGCACCGATGGGGTGGGGTTTGGTCGGGCGTCGTGACGCAGAAATGCCTCTCTGACCAGGAAGAATAGAGCTTGCTAAGGGTTCTACTGTTCCGATCCGAGAGGCATCTCGTAGATGCAATTCAAGCACGCTCCTGCCGCTGTGTCTGCGGTGTTCGATGATCCGAATCTCGTGTCGGTCGCGGGCCTGGTGCCGATGCTCCGTCTCGCCCAGCATGCGGGGCTTGACGAGCTGGCGCAGGGTCGGTTGACCGTCCCGACCGACAAGGGCTCGAACGCCGGCAGCAAGGTGATGGCGCTGGTTGCGGGGATGCTGGCCGGCGCCGATTCGATCAGCGACATGAACGTGCTGCGCCATGGCGGGATGGGCCGGTTGTTCGACCGGACGTTCGCCCCGTCGACGCTCGGCTCGTTCCTGCGGGAGTTCCGGTTCGGGCACGTCCGCCAGCTCGACGCCGTCGCCTCCCGAGTGAATGTGAGCCTGGCCGCCCGGGCGCCGCTACTGCAGACGCGGGGCGGTGAGCGGGTGATGGTGGATCTGGACGACACGATCATCGAGGTCCACGGATACAAGAAGCAGGGTGCGTCGTTCGGGTACTCCGGGGTCCGCGGTCTGAACGCCCTCATCGCCACCGCCAGCACCTCCACCTCGGCGCCGGTGATCGTCGGCCAGCGGTTGCGGCAGGGGAAGACCGGGTCCCCGAAAGGCGCCGCCAGGATCGTCGGCGACGCTCTCGCCACCCTCCGCCGCATGCACCCCGGAAGCAGTGTTCGGCCGTTGCTGCGGGCGGACTCCGCGTTCTACGGGCACGGCACCATCGGCACCGCGCTGGGGGCCGGCGCGGACGTGTCGGTGACCGTGCGGATGGACCCTGCGGTGAAAGCCGCGATCGCGACCATTCCGGATGATGCGTGGGAGATGATCGAGTACCCGAACGCGATCCGCGACGAGACCACCGGGCGGTGGATCTCGAAGGCAGAGGTCGCCGAAGTGCCCTTCACCGCGTTCCGGTCCCGGAAGATCGCCGAGCGGGTCGACGGGCGACTGGTGGTGCGACGGATCCCGGACCTGAACCCGAACAAGGTGGAGCAGCCGACACTGTTCGACGTCTACCGGCACCACGCGTTCTTCACCACCACCGACAAGCAGTCGATGGGCACCGTCGCGGCGGACAAGACCCATCGGGGGCACGCGATCATCGAACAGGTCCACGCCGATCTGAAGGGCGGGCCGCTCGCGCACTTGCCCTCCGGGGTGTTCACCGCGAACAGCGCCTGGCTCGTTCTCGCGGTGATCGCGTTCAACCTCACCCGCGCTGCCGGGCTGATCGCCGACCGAGCGGGTCGGCTCGCCAGGGCGACGACCGCGACGATCCGCCGCACCCTCATCCAGGTGCCGGCACGCCTCGCCCGGTCCGCGCGTCGCATCACTCTTCACCTGCCCGAGGCCTGGCCCTGGCAGACCGCGTTCGATCGCCTGTTCACGACCACGCACACACCACCACCGGCAACGGCCAGCTGACCATCGCCGCGACTGCGGCACGACCGAGAACGAAGTGGACGACCGGGATGAGACGCCCGGAACTCACCCCTGCCCACGAGTCGTCAGCCCGCCACGATCAGGCCGGCCCCACCACGCTCAAGCGGATCGGTGCATCGAGGCTTAGTTACGAACAGCGAGCGACAGAGGAACCGCTGGACAGAGCCCGATTACGACAGCGCCCTCCGACAGGTCAGGCGTTAGCGTGATCCGCATCCAGGCCGCCTACGGTTGGGGCCCTCCCGCACTTCCATTCGCGCCACGTTCGTCCCCCACTACAGGACTTCGGGAACGCCAGCGTCGGCTCCTGAGCTCGTCGGCCTACGCGCCGATTAGTCATTCCCGCGGAGGTACCGTTTGCCCGCAATGATGTACGCGTGGATCTGCTGGGCAGAGGTCGTGATCGATCCTTCGCCACGGCGCCGCACGATGCTGAAGAACGCACCCTCCACTTTGCCCTCCGCGATCGCGCCATGAACCAGGTAGGGCTGCATCTCGCTCGGCTGTTTCGGAACATAGATCGCGAGCACGCTATCGGTCGCGGTCACCGCGAACTTCTCGATGAGGAGCCCATCGACCGGCGGCACGATGCGGGCATCAAGCAGCTCGTGAATCTGCGCGGCATTTAGAATGGAGTCCGCGACCGGGGTGAGACTACCGATCGTGTTGGCTCCGCCAGGTGCCTCCTTGTATCCAATGACGAGGACGGCATCGACATCTCCGTTGGCGAATCGAGCAACGTCCTGCGCAAGCTCGACCTTCGCCTTCTTGCCCGTGTCACCAGGCGCCGAGATGGGGTGCATCTGGGTCTTGACCTCGAGGTAGTCGGACTCCGCTTCGCCGATGAGCAGGTTGAAGTGGCCACCTCGCAGCAGGTTGAGCACTCCGGCGGCGTCGAGAGGGCCTGTCCGCGTTGCGCTGAGATAGTCCGCCATGGCTGCGGCGCCGTCCATCAACGTCGCCATGGTGACGTGGTCGTCGGTAGCGATAGAGACCCTAACGTCGTGCGCCATGCCTGCCAGAGTTTCGATTGTCTCTGCGCGGAAGCGTTCGGACCACTCTTCGCCTTCGGGCCAATGGGACAGCAACTCCTCCGGAGTTCCGCCGCCAGGAAGGGCGAAGCTGACTCCGGCAACCCGGCACCCATATGCGGCGGCGATGCGTCCCAGCCTGGCCGCTATCTCCGCTTCCGTCTCGGCGGGTTGAGCTGGATATCGCTGCGTGACGATGGCTACCACTACATCGTCGACGATGTCCACGTCGTAGCGACGGTCGATGTCGTAGACGTCTTCGTCGATTGGAGGAGGCGTCCGGTCGACGATGAGTACGGTGCCGTAGTAGTTGCCTGCGACAGCTCGCCCGAGGCTACCGACGTTCACGAGCCGGAGCTGCGACTCTGCGGCGATCAACGGCCCATGCTTGATGCGGTCGATCGTCCAGGACCCCGTATTGATACCGAGATCCCTCGCCCGTTCCACGACAGCGTCCGTCACTTCCGATGGGAGGAGCCGCTCCTCGTGACCCTCCTCGTCGTAGGTGATGACGTAGACGTCGAGGCCATCGGGCCGGGGTGAGGGCGCAGATTCAGTCACGGGGACAATTCAAGCGCGGACGGGGTGGATCTGAGCGGATGTCCCAACCTCGCGATAGGCGCGGCCGGAACCGTCTGAACGTCGAGCAACAGGCTGCAGTCGTCACCCGGTACAGCAACGGCCAGACTTCAACCGCACTCGCTGAGGAGTACAGCGTCGCGAAGTCCACCATCGTGCGAGTTCTGCGCGAGGCCCGATGGTCGTGCGCCGTCAGCCCATCACGCCCGAGCAGGTGAGCGAAGCAGCCCAACTTTATGAGGCGGGCCCGTCGCTCTCCCAAGTCGCCAAGCGGCTCGAAGTGAACCAGGAGACGATGCGAATGGCCATCTTGAAGGCCGGTGCCGTCCTGCGCGAGCCAACGAAGGCGAAGACCGCGTAACGCTGCGGACCGACCCTTGGACAAGTGAAGGACGGCACCTGCACAGGCGGGGCGATCCTTCACTTGTCCGGCGTCCTTGTCACAGGTCGGGCAGGTCGTCCAGGTTGTTGCGGGTGGTGTTGTCCCGATCGGTGCGGAGGTACTTGCCGGTCGCGCCGTCGACGACGCGGATTTCCGTGCGCTTCTCGGGCCACTGCACGTAGTACGTGTGGATGCGGAGCTCGATGTCGCTGATGGCGTCTGCCTTGGCACGCGGCGACCAGAACTGGCCGGGCGTGCCGATGGCGGTGATGTCACCGTCGCGGTTCTTGCGGGAGTGGGTTACTCGTCGATCTGCCATGATTCCTTGTTCTCTTGATGAGGGGCGAGGTGAGGCGGTGACGAGCGGAGCCGACAGCGGGCCGGCTCCGCTTCGATCACTTCTCGTTGCGGACACCCTTGTGCTGGTTGGGGCTGCCATTCATGATGCGGCCCGTCGAGGTGTCGCGCTTGAACCAGGTCTTGCCGACCTGGAACTCGCTGCGCCCCTTGACCGCTCCGACGCGGTGACCGCGTCCCGTGTTCTTCGCCATTTCCGGCTCCATCTCCGGGGCTGACGGTCAGCCCCTCACCAAGTAGTCGGAGCAGAAGGCGATCGAGTTAGCGGCAGCCTTCGCAGAGCCCATCGACGAGCAAATGGCGTTGGAAGAGCAGGAAGCAGCCGGTGCAGGCTTCCTCGGTCTTGGCGGTTCGGTCGCACTGGCAGTTCTTGCAGACGGGACAGAACCCCGTGCCGCAGGTGGGGCAAGGGTAGCCGCGGAACGTGCGGCTCTGTCCGCAGCAGTAGATGGTCAGGAGGTGGCGCGTGTCGAAGTCGCGCGGCTGGATCATGTAGCCGGGTTCGACCTTCCAGATGTCGTGCCCGGCCAACACCGTGATGATTCGCCGGTCATCGGCGGTGGCGTCGGCGTAGAAGTCGGCGGTCCTCCCCCACGAGTTACGCCAGGTGACCCGACGCGTGAACGTCGCTCCCGGAGCGATCTGCAGGAGGGCATGGGCGTTCGGAAGGATCTGCCCGCGCCACGGGTAAACGACGGGCCACCCATCGTCAGGCTCAGGCTGGATGCTCGCGTGCGCGACTTGACTGTCGAAGCGATCGATAAGCACGACTGCGCCCAGTCCCCTGATGCGCCGCGCGATCGCGATCGCGCATGCCTGATAGCTGGCCTGACTGTTGTCGAAGAGGTCCTGGACGTGGTGGGCACGCACCAGATCCGCGCCAACCACTTCGGCGACGAGCGCGTCGGGCAGCAGGAGCCGCTGTGCGATCTGGTCGCACACCGTCTCGAGCAGCGCAGGCGGATCCGACTGATCGGCGATCCAGTCGAACAGGCCCTGATCTTGCTCGACCACCCAGTGACCGAGCTCATGCGCGAGGGTGAAGTTCTGACGCCGGCTGTTCGGCGTCGGTGCGTACAGGATGACGCCGTCTTCGAGAAACGACATCCCATCGCAGAAGCCGCCATCGCCACGACTGGTGGCAAGCGAGTCCACCGCGCGCACAGTCAGCCGCATACGGCTGGTGAGCGCGTCGAGCGGGTCAAGGACGAACAGCTCTTGAACCTCGGGATCGATAATCTTGACGGCGCGCTCGATCCACGGTCCAAGCTTCATGAACCCTTGGTGCCTTCGACGGAGTCCACCAACGCTTCAAGTGAGGCAAGCAGAACATCTGCCTCGGGTGCGCCACCGCGATGCACGGCGACCAGCATTCTCGACTCGAGCGCGGAAGACGCCAATGCGATGGTCGTTCCCTGAAGACGCGCCCAACGCTGCGCAAGCGCTTTGAAGGTCTCGGATCCCACGACCGCTGCCAACCTGGCGCGCTCTGGATCCGTTCCACACGGACGTCGCAACCGGTCGGCGTCCGCTCCGGCCACCTCTGCAAGCGCGTTGATCAGGGCAGGGACACGGGGCAGGTTCTTGCCGCTCTCCCAGGCGAAGATGTCTCTGCCCGTCACTTCCCACCCTCGATCGGAAAGTCGCTTCGCCAATGCGCTCACGGTCAGACCCGAACGTTTCCGGGCACTAGACAGTGCCTTCCCGTCGAGCTCCAGCTCGGAGTCGGGCACGAGGCCGAGCATTGCAGCGACCGGATCATCGGCAAGCGGCGGAGCGGTCTGTTCGCTCACCCAAGCGAGATCAGCAGCCTCGAGCAGCTTGCGAAGTTCGGGGCGATTCACGCCCGCGCCCGCGGCAAGCGCCGACCGACCTGCCCGCGCGTCAAGAATGTCCGCCAGCTCCTGGTCTCGGTCATCCGAGTGCATGGTCACCCTCCTTCCTCCACGGCTGCACTGATCTTTGACAAGACTCTCGTACTGATCTGGCTGACGCGACCCGGAGTGACGCCGAGCTCGGCGGCAACCTCGTCCCTCGGACGATCCCGAACGATGTACTGCGCCAGGACAAAGTGCTCCTGCGCATCGAGGCCCGCGATCACCGGCCTCGCACGTGCCATCTTCTCGAGACGCTCCAGCGCGTCGTCATCGTCCGGCGGTCTCGCACCGGGGACGTACTCCTCGGAAAACTCGACCCGCTTCTTCATCGCGGCCGAGCCAACAATGTCGAGTGCTCGGCGCTTCGCTGTCACCACGAACAGTGCCTCCCAGCTGCGAGGCGGCTCCGCCGGCGGCGCCTTCATGACGGACACCATCGCTTCCTGAACCGCGTCATCGGCCAGATCAACTCGTCCGCTTCCGCGCAGCACTTCATAGGCGACCCTGTACATCGCGTCGCGATGCTTCTGATACAAAGCCGCCCAGTCGTAAGAGGGGTCAGCCATGCGCAGGCTCCTCGCCCCGTGCACCCACCTCTTCACCTTCCCTCAGCGCCGATGGTCGTCGCTTCAAAAGGTAGTCGGGACAGACCGGCGGAGAGTTAGCGACGCGTTGGCATGTCGCGATGTGGCTTTCGCATGTCCGCAGTGCACCTCGCCGCGATACGCAGCTCGCCGAGCTGAACGGCTCGCAGCGCGACTTTGCCACTCCAGGTGCAGCTCACTCAAGGCTGCCCGCCCTCGAGTCAAGCCGTCCTCGGTGCCTCTTGAGGTTCCTAATCGTCACGCCACGGCATCGTGTCATCGCGCCACGCACCCTTGCTCCGCAGCTTCAACTCAATCGCCTCCGCCTGACTTCGCATCACGGACTCCTCGAGCCTTCCCGTCCGCCAGAACCGGAGGTTATGCGTGAACTCTGCGACCCACTCGTGGAAAGGCGCCGAAGCCTTGAGGACCTCCTCGGCATTGGACCGGTCTGACACCGCGCGAAGTTCCTCGAGCGAGCGGAGCGCTTGGAAGAGGCAGAGCCCTGCGTGTCAGGGTTGGGTGAGTCCACCGGGTCATAGCAAGTCCGCCTCGCAGGGCGTTGAAGGATTACCTGTTTCATGAGTTTGAGTTCCCCTGTCGCGTTGCGCAGCGCGGATGATGGAGTGGTGTCCGCTCCTTCGAATCCTGATGGCCCGACCCGGCGTCGGTCTTTCACGCCGGGTCAGAAATTGAAGTACCTGTCGGAGTACGAGACCGCGTGCGAGACCGGGCAGGGCGCCGCTTTCCTGCGCCGCGCCGGCTTGTACTCGTCGTTGATCTCGGAGTGGCGCAAGCAACGCGACGCGGGCCTGCTCGAGGGCAAGACGCCCGGCGAGAAGGTGGGTGCGCCGTCGCGGGAGCAGGCCGAGATCGCCCGGCTGCGGCAGCAGCTCGCGAAGGCGGAGCAGAAGCTCGTCACGACCGAGATGGCGCTTCAGATCATGGGAAAAGCACACGCGCTCTTGGAGCAGATCTCCGAGAGCGCGGATCCCGACGAGCCGCGCAAGAAGCGCTGATGGGCACGTACGTCGAGCTGACCGCCGTGGGCGTGCCGACCCGGCAGGCCGCGGTGCTGACCGGGGTGCCGCGAGCGACCGCGGCGCGCGCTGCAGCCCGGGCGGCCAGCCCCGACCTGGAGCCGACACCGCCGCGTCCGGCGCCGGCGAACCGGCTGACGGACGAGGAACGATCCGTCGTGCTGGCGACGTTGAACAGTGACGAGTTCGTCGACAAGCCGCCTCTGCAGGTGTACGCGATCCTCCTCGAACGCGGCGAATACGTCGGGTCGGTCGCGACGATGTATCGGGTGCTGCGCGAGAACACGCAGGTCCGTGAACGCCGCCGCCTCGCGACGCACCCGCCGCGGAAGGTTCCCGAGTTGATCGCGACCGCACCCGGTCAGGTGTTCTCCTGGGACATCACCAAACTTGCCGGCCCCGTTAAGGGCGTCTACTACGACGCGTACGTGATGATCGACATCTTCTCCCGCTACATCGTCGGCGCCATCGTCCACACCACCGAGGACGGGCTCCTCGCGAAAGAGATGATGGCTGACGCGTTCGGGCTGCACGGCACCCCGCAGGTCGTGCACTCCGACGGCGGCCCATCGATGACGTCGAAGACCGTGAAGACATTCCTGTCCGATCTCGGTGTCGTCCGCTCCCGGTCCCGACCACACGTGTCCAACGACAACCCGTACTCGGAGGCGCTGTTCAAGACGATGAAGTACCTGCCGGTCTTCCCCGATCGGTTCGTCTCCCTCACCCACGCCCGACAGTTCCTCGACGAGTTTGTCCACGCGTACAACCACCATCACCGGCATACCGGGATCGGGATGCACACCCCCGCCGACGTCCACTACGGCCACGCAGACGCGATCGACCGTGATCGAGACGCCGCACTCGAGACCGCCCGCCGAGCCCACCCCGAACGCTTCGGCAGCCGCGCGACAGCCAGACCGAAGATCCTCGACCGGACCCCGGCCGCCTGGATCAACCAGCCACCCGCCGACGAACACCAACTCGCCGCCTAACACCCACCGGTCTCATCCGCCTTGACAAATTCCGCATCTCGTGCGATTCTAACCACCACCAATGCGAGATCTTCGGGTGCATCGACCAGACGCGGCGATCATGAGTGTTTCGGGCGGACTTGAATCACGGCGCCGATCGTAGGTGCCTATGTGTCGTCAGGGGAGCAGGCTTGCGCCGCTACCGGTGCTGATGGGTCAGTTGTCGATATCGACGATGTCGGACAGCGGTTCAACCAGTTGCCATACTTCGAGGCAGAAGTGACTGCTTCTCGCTGTCGACTGATCCCTCGGACCCATAAACAGTGAATTGTCCGACCTGCGTCGTGACGTCCGGAGTGGCCCTGCGGAGCTGCGCGGTTGCGCCGGAGAGGAGATCGGCGCGATCAGCGGTGCTTAGTCGCGCCAAGTAGATTCCGGCACCGCGACTGCGTGGCCGAGAGGCTATCGATCAGCGGGCGAAGCGATCGGGGCGGAACGGGGTCATCAGAGGAGACACATATCCGGTGGCGATCTCGTCGGCGAGCAGCTCGCCCGCGATCAGCCCCTGCGTCGCCCCGCTGTGGCTGAATGCGACGTACAGCCCGCGGACCTCGCCGATGCGGCCGTAGACCGGTTCGCCGTCCGCGGGGACCGGCTTGTAGCCCGCTCCGATCCGGGCGACCTCCAGTGCCGGGTGTGCTTGGAGCACCCGCGCGGCCTCGGCCAGCAGTCGCCCGACGACCTCCTCGGCGATCTGCAACGACCCGTCCGCGGACACCGCGATCGACCTCTCGGACCAGCCCGAGTCCATCGCGAGGCCGCCGTCCACCGTGCGGCGTATGGCGACGTGCGGGGTGTTGAGTGTGACCTCGAGCGGAAGGTCCACCGGCGTGGTGAAGACCACGAACGCCGGCGGGCTCGATGTGCCGATCTGCACCCCGAGCTCGGCGAGCTGCAGGGGGACGGACGGTCCGGTCGCGAGCAGCACCGCATCCCCGGAGATCTCATGACCGGCGGCGGTGCGCACGCCCGTCGCACGCCCGCCCGCGACGATCGGCTGCGACGGGCCGGCGTCCTCGACGATCGTGCCCCCGAGCTCGACAATCTCCTCAGCGAGGAGCCGGATCACCGAGGGAAGGTCGACCCAGCCTTCACCGGGATTGAAGATCGCACCCTCGGCGGCGACGGCTGAGGGGTCGACGCCCGGCGCGACCCGTGAGATGCGGTCGCGGGCGACCCACTCGGCGTCGTAGCCGCGCTCGCGTTGCAGGGCGAAGAGGTCGCGCAGCGATTCGCCGTCGTCCTCGTCGGCCCACATGAGCCCGCCGGTGAAGCGCAGATAGCGAGAGGAGCCGGGATGCCGGGCGCCCCACGTACGCCAGCGATCGATGCCTGCCACGCGGATGGCGTAGTACGGCCGCGGCCACTTCCACGCGGCGTTGAGCCATGCCAGGGACCGACCGGACGCACCGCCGGCGAGAGCTCCTTCCGTCACGAGGGTCACGCGCACCCCTCGGCGGGCGAGCTGTGCCGCGGACGAAGACCCGAAGATCCCTCCGCCGAGGATCACGACATGGTCTGGCTGGTGCTCGATCATCGGTCTTCCCTCTTCGCTCGGTGGAGCGTCATCGTGGCTGTACGTCTCGGTGCACGCGCTCGATCAGCTCGAGCGCCTCGACGGCGTCGGCCGAGTCGACGGGAACCGGCCCGCCGTGCCGGATGGCGGTCGCGAGTCCCCGATAGAACCCGCCGTAGTCGCCGCGCTCGGTCGGAACGGGCGTCAGGTCGGGCTCCGCGCCGACCATCCCCCAACGATCCGGTGCGGTGACGCCGTAGGCGGGGTCGCGCGGCGACACGCCGGCGGCGAGCGCGGCCTCCTGTCCGTCCAGGCCCCACGTCGTGTAGCCGCCGACCGAACCGAGCACGCGGAAACGCGGGCCGGACTGCGGCGCCATCGAGTTCATCCACAGGTGCGAGATCGGGCCGGACGCATGCTGCAGCGCCACGAACGCGTCGTCCTCGGCCGGGGCGCCCGGCCGACGGACCGCGAGCTCGGCGGAGACGTCGTCGACGGGGCCGAACACACGCAGCGCCTGGTCGATCAGGTGGGCACCGAGGTCGTAGAGGATGCCGCCGCCGTGGGCGATGCCCGTCTGCGCCTTCCAGGAGTCTCGCGGCCGGGGCTTGAAGGTCTCGAACCGTGATTCGAAGCGAGCGACGTCGCCGAGGTCGCCTTCTTCGATCAGGCGCCGCACCGTGAGATAGTCACCGTCCCACCGTCGATTCTGGAAGACCGAGAGGAGCCGACCGACGCTCGCCGCGTGCGCCACGAGGGCGCGCCCCTCCGCTGAAGAGACGGTGAAGGGCTTGTCGACGACGACGTCGAGCCCGGCGTCGATCGCCGCCATGGCAAGCGCCGCATGCGTCGCCGGCGGCGAGCCGAGGATGACGAGGTCGAGGTCGTCCGCCCGCAGGAGCAGATCGTCGAAGGACGTGAGCACGGCGGCCTGCGGGTGCAGGCGCGCGGCCCCCGCGGTGCGACCCGGATCCGACGTCACGATCGCATCGAGTGAGTAGTCGGGGGATGCGGCGATCAACGGGGCATGGAAGACCCGGCCGGAGACGCCGAATCCCACGATCGCCGTACGGATCGGGCGGGACATGGCGGTTTCGTTCATGCGGAGCATCTCCCGGGGCGATCGCTTCTCGTCGGCTGCGGCGGGACACGAAATCGCTCACCGCATGTGGTACCGGTCTCAGTACACTGGGAGCGTAACCCTCGGGTGAACCGTCGTCAAGCGCGACCGCAAGGCGCAGAAGCAGAAGTGGGGATGCCGTGGACAGGGCAGTCGGGCGGCGCGAGGTCACCCTCCGTGATGTCGCGGTCGCCGCGCAGGTCTCGAAGGCCACCGCGGCCCGTGCACTGGGCGACTACGGCGCGGTGCGCGCCGAAGTGCGCGAGCGGGTGTGCCGGGCGGCGGCGAAGCTCGGATACCGGCCGAACGCCGTCGCGCGGATGATGTCCACCGGGCGCTCGAACACGATCGGCATGGTGGTCGGCGACATCCAGAACCCGTTCTTCGCGCAGGCGACCCGCGGCGCATCCGATGCGGCCGACGCCGCGGGGTACGAGCTCATCCTGTCCAACTCCGACGAGGCCCCTGCGCTCGAGGCGAAGGCGATCGGCGTCCAGCTCGACAAGCGCGTCGACGGACTGCTCATCGCGCCGGCCTCATCGCGGAACGGCGACGCTCTGAGCGCGGTCGTCGCCGCCGGCCGCCCTTTCGTGCTGTTCGACCGCACGGTGCCCCAGCTCGACGTGGATGCGGTGATCGCCGACAACCGCCGCGGCGCGAGGGTGCTGACCCGTCTGCTGACGGATGCGGGGCATCGGCGCATCGCGTTCCTGTCGACGCTCGAGCATCCCGGCGGGTATCGGCGCGGGGACGTGCTCTCGCTCTCGTCTGTCGCCGATCGGGTCGCGGGGTTCGAGCAGGCGATGCGCGACGCCGGTGCCGAGCGGGGCGCGGTGGTGCGACTGGGTGCACCGCGCGAGGACATCGAGCCCGTGGCCGTCGAACTCCTCACCGGCGGCGCGGGCGTCACCGCGGTCGTCGCATCCGACAGCCTGATTGCCCTGGGGGTGTACCGGGCGTGCCGGGACCTCGAGCTGCGGATCCCCGACGACGTGTCGCTCGTCGCGTTCGACGACGCCTATTGGACGGGGCTCGTCGAACCCGGGATCACCGTGATGGCGCAGCCGATGCACGCGATCGGCGCCGAGGCCGCCGGCATCCTGCTCCGCCGCATCGGCGGCGCGCCGGACGGTCCGCAGGTCCGCGTCCTCGAGCAGGAGCTCATCGCGCGAGGGTCGGTCGCGGCGCCGGCCGCTCGTCTCGAGCCGTCTTGACCATGACAGCGACGTATGCCAGCATAATCGAGGTGATACCGGTATCACCTTGATTCAGAGCCAGAAGGAGATCGCAGTCGTGCTCAAGTTCAACGAGGAAGAATTCACGTCCCAGCTGTCGAGCGCGGTGGCGCTCCGGCCCGAGATCGAGGCGCTGGTCGCCCAGCTGGGAGACGGCGTGAAGAACGTCTACTTCCTCGGCGCCGGTGGCTCGTATGCCGAGATGATGCCCTACGCGCTGCTCCTGCAGACGAAGTCGACCCTGCCGGCCACGGCGGCGATCGCGCAAGAGTTCGTCCTCTTGCCCGACACCGCTTTCGGCGAGGGCTCGCTCGCCGTGTTCGTGTCGGCCACCGGCTCCACCCCCGACGTCAACAAGGCCATCGAGTGGGCGAAGGCGCAGGGGGCTGTCACCGTCGGCTTCACGGGCGAGGCCGAGAGCCCCTTCGCCGCCGCGCTCGACCACGTCTTCCTCTCCAGCGCCCACTCGTACGACATCCAACTGCTGCTGCTCGTGACCGGTCTCCTGAACGCCCGCGGCGAGTTCGCGGAATACGAGCGGTTCGCCGACCAGCTCGCGCTGTTGCCGTCCCTTCTGGTCGACGTCGCCAAGAAGTCCGACTCCAAGGCATCCGTCTTCGCCAACAAGCACAAGGACGTCGAGTACCTCTTCGTCGTCGGATCGGGCAACGTGTGGGGCTATGCCTACCTGTACTCGATGTGCGTACTGGAGGAATGCCAGTGGCTGCACACGACGCGGGTGCACGCGGCGGAGTTCTTCCACGGCTCGCTCGAGCTCATCGAGAAGGACACCACGACCCTCCTGTTCTTCGGCGAGGACGAGACGCGTCCGCTCATGGATCGCGTCCGCGGCTTCGTCGAGCTCTACTCCGACGACGTGACCGTCTTCGACACGGCGGACTACGCCCTTGAAGGCTTCGACCCGGCGTTCCGCGCGCTGGTCTCGCCGCTCGTCATCGGCACCGCGGCGAGCCGCCTGAGCACACACCTCGAGCTGGTCCGGAACCACCGTCTGGACGTCCGCCGCTACTACCGCGTCGTCGAGTACTGATGGTCTCTGCCGTGAAGGTTCTCGGATTCGGTGACAACGTCATCGATCGGTTCATCGACCGACGGATCGACTACCCGGGCGGAAACTGCGTGAACTTCGCTGTGTTTGCCCAGGAGCTGGGGATCGACGCGGCATATCTCGGCGCGTTCGGATCGGACGGGGCAGGCGACTTCCTCCGATCCGAACTCGCCGCCATCGGGCTGGACGTCTCGCGCTGCGTCGTGCGCGACGGGGAGACCGGCATCGCGATGGTCGAGGTCGTCGACGGCGACAGGGTCTTCCGCGGGGGCAACGACGGTGGCGTCACCGTCCGCGAACCGATCCTGCTCTCCCGCGATGACCTGCGCTACATCGCAGGCTTCGACCTCGTCCACTCCAGCGTGTACTCCGCATCGGAGACGCAGATCCCTCTGCTCGACGGCTTGGATGTCCTGGTGACGTACGACCTGTCCAGCGAGGACGAGTTCCGGTCGCCGCAGTATCTGGACGCGCTGGCGCCGCACCTCGACCTGGCGCTCCTGTCGTGCTCGCACCTCGGCGAGGATGACACGGGCGCGCTGCTGCGCGCCGTCGTGGCGAAGGGCGCGGGTCTGGCCCTCGGCACCCGCGGAGCCGAGGGTGCCCTGCTGTTCGACGGCGTCGACCTGCATCGTGTGGACGCGGTTCCCCTCGCCGGCGGCCGCCCGATCGCGGACACGATGGGATGCGGCGACGCCCTGCTGGCGGCGGTCGTCTCCTCGCTCCTCGCCTCGGGTTGGCGGAAGGGCGTCGTCCCCTCCGCCGGTGCGATCGACGCGGCGCTGTGGGCAGGGTCGTCGTTCGCGGCGGAACAGTGCTTCATCGACGGCGCGTTCGGCCACGGCCGGCCCACCCCGCACGAGGCGCGGACGCACGTCGACGCAGGGGTCGACACTCCCGCCATCGGGTAAATTGGCGAGATGGCAGCTCGTCACGACGGGGACGCGAAACCGTCGCAGAGGTCCCGTTCGGTCTCGTCTCCCACCGTCGCAGAGGTGGCCGCGGAGGCGGGCGTCGGCAAGGCGACCGCCGCGCGGACCCTCGGGAACTACGGCGCGGTCAGCCCGGAGGCGCGGGCGCGGGTGCTAGCGGCCGCGGAGAAGCTGCGCTACCGGCCCAACAGCCTCGCGCGCAGCATGACGACCGGGATCACGCAGACGATCGGCGTCGTCGTCGCCGACATCGGCAACCCGTTCTTCGCTGGCGTGATGCGGGGCATCGCGGACGCCTGCGACGCGACCGACTACACGGCGATCGTCCTGAGCACGGACGAGAAGCTCGCGAAGGAGCGCTCCGCCGTCGGTGTGCTCATCGACAAGCAGGTGGATGCGATGATCATCGCGTCGGCGGCGCTGCAGCCCAACGAGACCTCGCACATCCTCGAGGCGATGAGCCGCCGCATCCCGATCGTCCTCATCGACCGCAAGGTGCGCGGGCTGGATCTCGATGCCGTCGTCATCAACAACCGGGAGTCGGCGCACGACGCCGTCCGGCGCTTCGTCGGCCTCGGGCACCGCAGGATCGCCTTCGTCTGGGGACCCGCCGCCCGGGAGCGGGCCGGCGACCGCCGTCGGCTGCTGGCTCTCGCGGAGAGCTGGCTGTGGAGCGAGGCCGAGCGCCTCCGCGGCTACCTCGACGCGCTCGAGGAGGCCGGCATCCCGTTCGACCCGCAGCTCGTGACGCACTGCGAACACAACGAGGAGGTGACGGTCGGGGCCGTGGGCGAGATGCTCGCCCTCCCGGATCCAGCCACGGCGGTACTCACCACGGAGACCGATGCGATGGTTGGCACGCTTCGCGCGATCCGCGCCGCGGGACTCGCGCACCCGCGCGACGTCTCGGTGATCGGCTTCGACGACAGCTCGTGGGCGAGCGTCATGGAGCCCCCGCTGACGATGATCGCGCAGCCGATGCTCGAGCTCGGTCGGGCGGCGGCGCAGCACGCGTTCGCGCGGATCGCAGGAGACGACGGCGACGCCGTGGTGGAGTCCATCCCCACGACGTTCATCCTGCGTGAATCGGTCGCCGCCCCGAGGACGCGGGTCAGCGCTGCCGACGCACGTTGAATCCGATGGCCGCGCCGCGGTGATAGTCCTCGGCAAGCAGGATGCGCCGGCCGGTCCGGGTGAGACAGGTCTCCGTGACCAGCAGCCATGGGCCGAGGCCGCCGAGGCGGTGTCTGCGTGCGATCTCGAAGGGCAGCTCCACCGCGCTGATGCGCGCGACGGATGAGGTCACCTGCTGCCCGTACGCCTCGAGCGCATCGGTCAGAGGCCCCGACCAGTCGCGGTGAGCGATGGGACCCGGCAGAGCATCTCGCAGCACGTGGTCCACGCTGAACACGAGCGGCTCATCGTCGCCGTACCGCAGACGCGCGAGACGGATCAGCGGTGTCCCGGGGGCGACCTGCAGAGCCTCGGCCTGCGCGGCGTCCGCCTCGACCTCGCCGACCGAGAACACGGACGTCGTGACCGCGTAGCCGAGTCGCGTGAGCATCTCCGTCACACCCTCATAGCGGGTGATCGGGCGCTCCACGATCGCCGCGGCGATCGCCGAGACGAAGCGGCCCTTGCCCTGCACGGCGTCGACCAGACCTTCTTCCTCGAGTCGTTTCAAGGCCTCCCGAACCGTGGAGCGCGCCACGCCGAAGCGCTCCGCGAGTCGCGCTTCGGTGGGGAGGCGGTCGCCGGGCGCGAGTCCGTCGTCAGCGATCAGCTTCGCGATGTCCTCGCGCAGCGAGGAGGTGGACGCGCGGCCGCCTGCCGACGCGCTGCGCGGCGACGTCATCGGCTCTCCCGCACGGTGCGGCCGCGGCGCTTCCTCATCCCCTCATCCTCGCATCCTGAGGCGAGCGCACCGCTTCGCGCATCCCCGTCCTGTCGTCACTGGGGGAATCCGCCCAGGTGCCCGCACGTGCGCGCAGCCACGCGGGCGCCGGCCTCGAGCGCGCCGCGCACAGGAGTGCGCGCCAGCCGCGCGGCGATGAAGCCCGCGATGAAGCTGTCGCCGGCGCCCGTGGTGTCGACGACATCGACGGGCAGAGCGGCGCATCGCCAGCTGCGGCGGCCGTCCGAGGCGAACGCCCCCGCCGCGCCGCGCGTGACGACTGCCAGCGCGGCGCCTGCGGACAGCGCACCGTCAGCCGCGCGCCGGGCGGCTGCGACGTCTTCCCCCGTCGAGCAGAACGCGACGTCGAGCCCGGCGTACCCGGAGGACACCGCGCAGTCCTGGCTGATCCGGATGCCGGGGGCCAGCGCACGCAGCCTCGTCACGGCTTCGGCGGCCCGGGGGAGCATCCCGATGTGGGCCCAGTCGTGCCCGGCGATGAGGGCGAGCTCCGCATCCGACGGCCGGTAGTCGGCGGTGACGCCGAAGTCCTCGCGCACGAACACGCGGTCGCCCGCGGGTGTCACCCGGATCTCGGTGACCGCGGTCGGGCCGTCTGCGGTCACGAGCCCTGTGGTCCCCACACCGTGGCGGCGGAGCGCGCCCGCGATCTCCCGGCCGTCTGCATCGGCGCCGACCGCGCCGAAGTACGTGGCCGTGACGCCCTGGAGGCGCAGCTGCACCGCGACGTTCAGCGCGTTCCCGCCGACGTACTCGGGGCCTCCGAGGTAGCGGTCGACGGTATTGTCGCCGACCACCGCCACGCGGGCATTGCTGACCACCGCCGCCACCACCGTCAGTAGTCGATGCGGCGGTAGTAGCGACGCGTCGTCAGCGGATGGTCGCGCAGCACCTCGAGGTGGGCGCTCACCCGCTCCAGCACGGTCGCGATGAGCACATGCGGGATCAGCGCGCGGACCTCAGGCGAGATGCCCGGCAGGGCGAACGCTGCGGTGTCGATGACCGTCATCCGATCCGTCACCGAGGGGAGCCAGCGCTCGACGCGCTCGACGAGTGGGCGGGAGGCATCCTCGCCCTTGAAGACGAGGACGCTGACGCCGGCCTCGACGAGCTCCAGCGTGCCGTGGAAGAAGTCGGAAGAGTGCACGGGGCGCGTGCGGATCCACTGCATCTCCTCCAGGATGCAGGTCCCGTAGTACCAGGCCTCCGTCCATGCGGGGCCGGCGGCGGTCACGATGTGGTACTCGTCGTGCTGGATGTCGCGCGCGATCTGCGCGGCGGTCTCCTCGAACGCCTCCTTGACGGCGACGAGGGACTCCGGCAGCGTGCGTAGCTGCGCCAGCGTCGACTCGAACCCGTCATAGCGGCCGAGCCGGTGCAGGATCGACAGGGCGATGACGAGCGACTGGAGATAGAACGACTCCGACGACGTGTCGTCCTCCGCGAACGCGGTGAACGTGAAGTCGGCCTGCCGAGCGACGGGCGAGTCCTCGTGGGCCGTGAGGCCGATCACCTTCGCACCGCGCTGCTGCGCGAACTCGAGGACCGCCACCGCTTCGCGCGTCGTGCCCGACAGCGACGGGATAACGACGATCGATCCCGGTCCGAGGTTCGACGAGCCCATCGCCACCAGTTCTGCCGCGTTCTCGAGGTGGACCGGGAACTCACAGCTGCGGGTGAGGAGCTGGGCGGCCGGTTCCATGAGCTTGCCCGCGCCGCCCGCACCGAGGAAGAACAGGTTCTTCGCGCCCTGCGCGAGGAGGGCGTCGACGAGCTCCTGGAGCGGGCCGGCGAGGTCGAGGGCTCCGCTCTGGATGCGGATGAATCTCTCGGCGTCGAAGTTGAGCATGCGGTGGGTCCTTCCGTCGGCGTCAGCGCTACGTGCATATTGTCGGACAACAGTATGAGTGGTCAGAGGACTGATCGTCAACTCCGGCGAAATGGACATGATTCCGCGGCTCGCTCCGTGTATGGCGAGCGTTGAGGGCCCGTCGGATGCGGCACAACGGGGCACCGTGTGGCCTGTTTCTCGAATCCTGATCGTTACCTCGACGTGATTGACACCGGTCTCAACCGGTGTTTAGACTGCCTCTGACCGCGGCGCGCGGCGCACGTGACACAGAGAGGTGAGTGCGAACATGAGGCCATCACGGCAGACGAAGGTCCTTGCGGGGGTCGCCGGGGCGGTGCTTCTTCTCAGCGGCTGCGCAGCGCAGTCCACGGGAAACGGCAGCAGTACCGCGGACCTGAGCAAAGTCGACTACAGCGGCACGATCTCGATGGTCAACAAGTTCTCCGACCCGAGCGTGTCGAAATACTTCCCCGAGCTCGCCAAGGAGTTCGAGAAGGCGCACCCCGGCGTCACCGTCAACGTGCAGCAGGAATCCGACCAGGGCTACAAGGACAAGATCAAGGTGCTGGCGTCCTCCAACAGCATCCCGGACATCTACTTCTCGTGGCCCGGGTCCTACGCGAAGCAGTTCGTCGACGCCGGTCTCGCGCTCGACTTGACCTCCGCCATCGGCAAGGGCACGGCGTGGAACGAGTCGCTGGTCCCTTCGGCCGTCGGCGCCGGTGAGTACAACGGCAAGAACTACGGGGTTCCGATCGACCTCGACGCGAAGTTCATGATGTACAACAAGAAGATCTTCGCGGACAACGGCCTGACGGTGCCCACGACGTTCGAGGAGCTCCTCAGCACGTGCAAGACCCTGAAGGCGAAGGGCATCACCCCGGTCAACTTCGGGAACAAGAACGGCTGGCCGGCCCTCCACTACGTCACGCAGCTGAACGCGTACAGCGTGCCCGCCGACACCCTCGCGAAGGACTACTCGTCGGACAAGGGATCGTTCACCGACCCCGGCTACGTCAAGGCGCTCGAGCAGTTCAAGGAGCTGATCGACCAGTGCACGACCACGGGCACGACCGGCAACGGCATCGACCACACCGACGCCCAGGTCGCCTTCGGCTCCGGTAAGTCGGCGATGATGTACCTCGAGTCGCTCGAGATCGGGCTCCTCAAGGACACTCCGCTCGACAAGGACGGCTTCGGCCTGTTCCAGCTGCCCGCCGCCAGTGACGCCAGGGGCGACACCGGCTCCCTCGTGGGCGCGCCCGACCTGTTCATGGTGAGCCCGAAGTCGAAGAACCCGGCCCTGGCCGTCGCGTTCCTCAAGTTCATCGTGTCCAAGGAGGGCGCGGCGAAGATGCCTGACCTCATGAGCGGCTACCCGAGCCCCGTGAAGGACTCTCTCGACACCGCGACGACCCAGCCCCAGATCGTAGAGGCCATGGACAAGCTCGGCAAGGCGTCGAGCCTCGCGATCTGGCTCGACACGGTCACGGCACCGCAGGTGGCGCAGGCCTACCTCGCCGGCGGCGAGGCTCTCGTGGGCGGTACCGGCACGCCGGAGAGCGTCATGAAGTCCGTGCAGCAGGCGGCTGCCGGATCCAAGTGAGCGGAGCCCGTCCGTGAGCAACGGCACCGTCACCGAGGCGCTGATCACTCCGAAGAGTGCTCGCGCCGGGCGGGGACAGCGCCCCGTCGGCCGCCGATCGCCTATGCGTGCGATCGGCGGCTGGCGGTCGTTCCTCTGGGTCATCCCGGGGCTCGCGCTGATCGCCGTCTTCGTCTACTACCCGCTGCTGGAGAACATCTACCTGAGCTTCTTCCAGTGGTCGGTCTTCAAGCCCGTCCCCGAGTTCGTCGGCGCCGCCAACTACGTGCAGGCTGCGAACGACCCGATCTTCTGGCGATCGCTGTTCAACAACACGGCCTATGCCATCGTCTCGCTGATCTTCCAGGTCGCCGGCGCGCTCGTGCTCGCGGCCCTCGTCGAGACCTACGTGCGCAAGCACGGCGGCATCCTCCGTGCGATCTACTTCATCCCCTCGGCGATCTCGCTCACCGTCGCCGGCCTGCTCTTCTACTTCATCTACCAGCCGCAGACCGGGCTGCTCAACGAATTCCTCCGCATCGTGGGCCTCGGGCAGTACGCGCAGGCGTGGCTCGGCCAGGAGTCGACCGCGATCTGGGCGATCATCGTGATGAGCCAGTGGCAGAGCTTCGGGTACACGACGCTCCTGTACTCCGTCGCGATCCAGCGCATCCCGCGCGAGCTGTACGACGCCGCCGACCTCGACGGTGTGGGACCACTCAGCCGCATTTGGCACATCACCACGCCGCTCGTGCGGGAGATGAGCACGCTCCTGATCATCGTCACGGTGACCGGCGCCTTCCAGGTGTTCAACGAGGTGATGGTCATGACCGCGGGCGGGCCGAACAACAGCAGTCAGGTGCTCGGCACCTGGCTCTACCACGCCGGCTTCATCAACAACGAGTTCGGCTACGCGGCGGCGATCGCCACGGTCGTGTTCGTCATCACGACCGTGCTCGCGGTCGTCCAGCTGTGGATCTCGCGTCGAAGGAGAGTCGAATGGTGACCGCGACCGACAACCGCGCGGTGTCGAAGCTCGGCTTCGCCGGCATCCTCCTGCGCCTGATCATCTGGGGAATCCTCGTCGTGATGGCGCTGATCGTCATCGTCCCCCTGTTCTGGATGCTCCTGAGTAGCCTCAAGGTCAACCAGCAGTTCCTGGCCGACCCCTTTGGGCTGCCCACCACGCTGTTCTGGAAGAACTACGTCGACGCGTGGAATCTCGGCGTCGGCCAGTACATGTGGAACAGCGTGATCGTCACGGTCGCCTCGATCATCGCCACCACCCTGATCAGCGCGTGGGCGGCGTTCGGGCTGACGAAGCTGACGATCCCGTTCTCGCGCACGGTGCTGTTCCTCATCGTCGGCGGGATGATGCTCGCACCGACGGTCGCGCTGATCCCCCTGCTGCGCATCCTGCAGGGTCTCGGTATCTACGACTCGCTGCTCGGTCTGACCATCCTCTACACCGCGTTCCGGATCCCGTTCACGACTTTCCTGATCCGCTCGTACATGGTGGACCTGCCCCACGAGGTCGACGAGGCGGCGCGACTGGACGGATGCACGCGGGCGCAGCAGTTCTGGAGGCTGACCCTTCCGATGTCGATGCCGATCGTCGTGGCCGCCGTCATCCTGCAATGCCTGTTCGCGTGGAACGAGTACCTGTTCGCGTTCATCTTCGTCAGCAGCACGGACACGATGACGCTCCCGGTCGGTCTCGCGAACCTCGCCTCGAAGCTGTCGACGAACTACCCGATGATCTTCGCCGGCATGACCCTCGCGTCGATCCCGATGATCGTCTTCTTCTTCGCGGCCCAGCGGTTCTTCGTCCGCGGCCTCGCCGAGGGGATCGGGAAGTAGCGTGGCGGTCGCCCGAGCGCCCGAGCTCGTGATCTTCGACTGCGACGGAGTGCTCGTCGACAGCGAGCTGCTGGCCGCCCGTGTCGGCCGGCGGGTGCTGGCGGACCTCGGGTGCGAGGTGTCGCTCGACGAGATCCTCGAGCGGTTCGTGGGCGCTTCGTCGGAGGTCTACCAGGCAGGCGTCGCCGAAATGCTCGGGCGGCCGCTCGAACCGGGCTGGGAGCTCCCATACCGCGCCTGGTACGCCGAGGCGTTCCGCACCGAGCTGCGGGCCGTTCCCGGCATCCATGAGAGCCTGGCGTTGCTATCCCTGCCCACGTGCGTGGCCTCCAACAGCGGCCACGCCCGCATCCGGGAATCCCTCCACGCCACCGGCATGCTGTCGCACTTCGACGGGAGGATCTTCAGCGCGGAGGACGTCGAGCGCGGCAAGCCCGAGCCGGACGTCTACCTGTGGGCGGCGAAGAGGATGGGCGTCGCACCGGCCGACTGCGTCGTCGTCGAGGACAGCGTGTTCGGTGTGCGCGCGGCGCGCGCAGCGGGGATGCGCGTGTTCGCGTATGCCGGTCTGACCTCCGCCGAGCGGCTCGCGGGCGAGCGCACGATGACCTTCGACCGCATGACGGATCTTCCGGGGCTCATCGCTGCGCTGTAGGACGCTCGGACAATGAAGATGATCAACACGCGGTGGGTCGCGCGCTTGTCCGTGGTGCGGCGGGGAACGCTGCTGCGGGAGGCAAAGATCGACGGGGATGCCATCGATGTCGAGGTGTACGGGCGCACCAAGGACGTCGCCGCGCGCGCCCCGTACCGGTGCGTAGACGCTGCGCACGAATATCGCACGCTTGGCTTAGGCCGGCGGTGACGATCGTCGGGCGGCCGCGGCAGGCGCCATGTAGTGGGCGTGTAGGAATCCGCCATTTCGCGTGGAATCCCATGCACGAAACCGCTGCCAACTACCGTGGAACTGCGGCATCTTCCGCCATCTCGATGGAGAACCTACACGAGGCGGCCGCATCGAGACTCGCCTCATCCCCGCAGACCCAAGAAGAGGGAAGTGTCACCGATGTCCTGATGCAGAACTGTCACCCATGTCCTGAGACATCACAACACCCGCGATGTTGCCGATTGTTCGCAGATTCTTCGCAAACCGGCGTTCCTGTGAGAAACCTATGGCCCGCGATCCCAGTGTTTTCAAGGGATGGCGGGCCAGGAAGTTCGGCGGAGACGGAGGGATTTGAACTCAACTTTTGGGGGGACGGTCGAATTCGTTCCGCCACGCTCGACCGCTTTCAGGCTGATCAGGAGCGATTTATGAAATCACTCGAGCACGTTCAGAGACGTTCGAAGCGGCTCAGGTTTACGCGAATTTTACTCACATCTTCGGCGTCAAGGACGACCGCCCATGCTCATGCTGGCCGCTCCCGTTCTACCTCGCGGACACGAGAGACACCGGCGAACCATCCTTGCAGCGCAGGGTTGATGGCGCCGACCAAGCGGACGGCGTCGCGATGGCGCGCCTTCGCATTCACCGCCAAGAGCGGCTCCATGTGCGCGACTCTGTTCCGCAGCGCAAGCAGTCTGTGCGCGCGCCCGGCGACGACATCATCCGCGTTGTCGCCATCTTCCCCAGGGAACGCATGAATGAGGGCTTGCTCCCACAGCACGCGACGCGCACGGTACGTCTTGTCCGCAGCGTCGCCCACCGGCAACAGCCGGACAAAGACACCGAACGTGAGCTGCGCGAGGACGTCGTCGTGCGTGATCGGCGAGTGCTTGCGAGGATGCCC
This sequence comes from Microbacterium sp. SCN 69-37, assembly GCF_001724435.1. Lineage (NCBI taxonomy): Bacteria > Bacillati > Actinomycetota > Actinomycetes > Micrococcales > Microbacteriaceae > Microbacterium > Microbacterium sp. SCN 69-37. The sequence continues at coordinate 44,709 of NZ_MEEL01000001.1, read as the reverse complement.
GCTGGGTCGCGCAGCCCTGGCCCTGACGGCGTTGGCCTCCGCGGTCTTTCGCGACGTCGCTGTCAATGTGTTCAACGGGCGCGCAGGGTCGAGCAGTCATTCGGCCGCGTGCTGACTTCCGTCTGCACGAAGCTGCTGCGCATTCCACTCCCGAAGCTCGCGATCGATCGCGTTGCGCAGCAACACCTCAAGCAGTCCGAGGCTGGCGTGAAACGCGCTCGAGAGTTGCACGTTCCACAAGTACAGCCGGAGAGCCCGCTCAATATCGCCACCGGTCGCGGTCGCGTATGTGCCGAACCTCGACACATGAAGCGCCCCGGCGATCAACTCCGTCGTTTTCGCTTGGGGCATGTCTCCAGTCTGGAGTATCCTTGATTCCAATACGAGGACAAGGTCCCTCGTCTTCTACATGGAAACACCCTCGGCCATCGGCCGGGGGGTTTTCATTTTCCCGAGCACGTTGGCCGGGGGGTCCGGTAGTCATCGGTCTCAGGGCGAGTGTAGATAGCGGGCGTCTCGGCGGACACGGTTGCCGCGGGTTTCACTGGTTCGTCAGGGTGCCCGACATAGACAGCCGGACCCCCATCCGATCCAGCAGCCCACGCACTTCGAGCAAAGCTCACTTCAAGGGTTGCCGAGCATCCCATGTCGCCCCAACCGCCCTTGACCTCGCGCGGCGCGGCCGCTCACCTCGAAGCACTCCTCGCGTCAGTCCTGGCAGTTGAAGTCGATGTGATCATCCTCGAGGACTTTGTCGCAGCCCTCGCAAATCAGCTTCGCCGTGGCTCAGCCTCGCTTCGGGTTGCGTCCCACGAGACGCACGATGGCCTTGAACGGCCCACCAGTCTTCTTCGTGCCGACGTAGTCACCGCGCTTGTTGTACTTGTCCCAGAGGCCGGTCCGCGAGTTCTTCTCCTGGTACCGATCCTTGACAAGTCCGATCCGCTTGCCATTGCCTGTGTTCTTTGCTAATGCAGCCCCCGAGGGATGACTTTGTTGAGACGGGTCTCGTACGAATTCTTGGTGAGTGATCTCTCGCGACGTCAGGAGAGCTGATCCTTCTTTATCACCGCAGAGCAGTTGGAACACTTCAGCTGATTCGTTGTGTACGGCTGGAGCGTGTACTTACCGCAAACTGGGCACTCGTGACCCTTTGCCATCGGACTCCCCCTCTTGTCATGTACCGACCAACGAGTCGGTCCCCGCAGAAAGAGTAGCAAAACAATGATTGATCCAAAACAGGCTATCTGATCTGGGTTTTTATACCTAATGCTCTTGAAGCCTGCTTGATGCAGCCGTCAAGACGCGGTCATGGCGCTTCCGATGGCGCGCACCGGCACGCCGCTCGGACGCCAAGGTCGATCAGCTCGCGATGCGGCCCACTGGCGTCATGGACTGATGCCGGCAGCTCGGACGAGCCAGGGCGAAGGATAGCTCGGTACCCTCGCCTCCGCGTCGAGCAGGCTGAACCGGCCGGGCCCGGCGTTGACGTCCATGGCTGTCGGAGTGGCTCGACGGCCAAGGGAATGACCAGAAGCGCGATGAGCAAGTCGCACGGATCGGGACATCCTGCCCACGAGTTGCGTGAAGTCGCACCGCGGGATCCTTGCCCCACTGCCCGTCGAACTCTGCGCGGAGGCGCAGGGGCACCTCCTCGGTGATTCGCGGAGACAGAGCCGGCGGCAGCGTGACCTGAAGCCCCGTGTCGGCGGCAGGAAGCAGACTATGCGCATGAGACATATCGAAAGCGCAGGCGCCATTGCCGAACTGGCCGAGGCGATTCTCGGCGACCGGCACAAGCCCCTCGTCCTCATAAGCACGACGGGTGACGGGGCTTTCGCATTCGATCCCGATCAGATAGCCCGTGAAATCGGCACGGAGGCTGAAATCGCCACAATCGCCACCGGCGAGGCAACCTACGCGTTGGAGCACGCGCTGCCCCCAAAGTCACATGTCTTCGGCGGAGCCGCGCGGTCCTATCCCGCGGACTTCGGTGCTGACCCTGACTGGCGGCGATCGATACTGCGGTTTCCAGACCGGCACACCTCGGACGTGCTCATCGAAGATGCGCTTTCGCAGGTGGTTGTCCGTTCGCTCGCGACTGCTGCGCCGCGCCGTACCTGGGTCTCGGCGACGGTAGAGCGTGTGTCGGGAGCCTCAGGAAATGTCGCGAGGCTGGCAAACGGTGAGCGCGCAATGATCGTCGCGGACAGCTTCCCGCCGTACCTCTCCTTGACGGAAGCGCTGGTGGAGGGAGAACCAGTTGAGGGTTGGCTGACTGGCCGCGACCTCGCACCCGAACCCGCCAACGCTGACCTGTCGTGCTTTGAAGCCGGCATGACAACGTTGGCGCGCGTCGTAAAGGTCACCTCGCAGCGCGCCTATCTCGTGCTCCACCCGGCCGGCTCCGAGATCCCGCTCCGCCGCCGAGACGTCATCCCCGGCGCAGATGCCGGCGAGAACGCAGACATGCAGATAGCGGACGTCGTTCAGGTGGGACACACCGTGCGGGTGCGCGTCTTGCGCACGGGCACGAGCCTCGGACTGTCACTCGTCGGTGTCGATGCGGAGGTGCCCCTCGTCGCGCCCTTACCGCTGCTCCGTGGCGGCACGCCGTGGCTTCGCGAAGGCATCAACGCCGAGCGAACGCCTGTCACGGAGACTGCTGACGCACAGCCTCTCGAAGTGACGTCGCCAGATCCCACGCCTCCCTCACCCGCCCAGGCAACCGCGACTCCCACGCCGCGGGCCGCCGACGCCGAAGCGCTCGCGGAGCTTCGGGATGAGGTACGCGAGCTTCGCGGCGCGTTCGCCAGGCTCGGGCGTGAACTGCGGGCCGGCACAGACCTTGAGACATTGGATCGGCTCCGCGACGAGTCCACCGGCCTCTCGTCTGAGCTACACCGTGAGCGTGCTTTGCGTCGCGAGCGCGATGCCATCATTAGCGGACTTCGACAGGAGCTCCGTGACGCCCGCACCACGCGGAGCGATAGCGTGGGAGCCGGACGGACGGAGCAGCGCGCGTGGCCGAACGGCGATGACTGGCTCCGATACGAAGTGCTCGCCACCTGGGCGACGCGGACGATCGCTGCCGACAAGTCGCGGCACGCGCTCAGCGAGTACACCATCGGGCCGCATTTCCTTCAGAGCATGAGCGATCTCGATGAGAGGCAACTCGAGAAGGCGCTGCGCACGGTCGTCGACGTCGTGACGGGGCGGGTTGCCGAGATTCCGGGGCGGCAGCTCCATCGACTGCGAGAGGGTGAAGGCGGAAGCGATCCGTACGTCGTGCGCGCCGACGGTGCCATCAGTTGGCGGGCATCCATCGAGGTCAACGCACCCTCAGCCCGAAGGCTCCACTACTGGCAGCTGCCTGGCGGCACAATCGAGCTGAGTCGCGTCGTGCTACACGACGACATGACGCCATGACGTGCGCACGTAAGGGCACTCGGGGGCAGGCGTCATGAGTTGGCCTGATGACGAAGAGGCGCCCGAGGGCTGGACGCCAATGCCACCCGACCAGGTGTGGTACGAACGCAGAGTGGTCACGCGTCGCGCAGCCGACGACACATGGGCCTGGTTCCGAACCCCTGACCCCAGCGGGTATGCAGGGATCGGGTTGGCATTGATGGACAAGGCAGCGGGTGTGCGCGAGTTCTGGATCTGGACCGACGAATCCGATGACCGGACAGCACGAATCGTTCGACTCGGGTACCGGCGATACGTCGTCGAACTCTGCGCCGCGGGATTCCGGGCTGCCGTTGAAGATCCGCGTCGCGCCGGGAGGGCACTTCCCGTGACCGACGAAGAGGGTAAGTTGCTCGGTCGTGACGCGATTTCTCCAGAGCGAATCTTCTCATCCTCGATCACGGCAGAGAGCTGTGCAAGCATGTGGCTGAATCACGGGCTTCTGCACGACCGCTACGCGCTCGGCGACTGATAGGAACTGAATCCCAGGTGAAGAAGAGTCTCCGCCTTCCCACGTCGAGCATGCGGCACCAGCGGGCTGAACACGTCAAACAACTTCACCAAGGTCACCACTGACGCGATGGTGGACGAGTCACCGAAAGTCGTAGTCCTCATCCATACCACTCGATAGCCAGATGTCCTCGGCATCCGACTGGCTCAGATACTCGCTCATCGGTCCGTCGTCACCGACAACGTGGTCCGCGCCAATCATGCATCGGCAGTCCTCGGCGTAGAGGTCCTCGTAACTGGCGTACTTGTTGTGGCGTGCACCGGTCGGCATACGTCAATGCTATCGAGTCGACCGCGGACAGCAGGGAGTCGCATTCACCCTGCAGTTGCGCCTGAGTTGGGGTGCTCGGCCGCAATCCTCCGCAAGACTCGAACCCTCCGAGAGGCCCCGTGCCCAACCGATCAGCGCAACCAACATGCTGGCGTCCTAGGCCGTGTTGATCAAGAGTTTCGTTGTCCCATGGGCGAGTCTTGAACGGTGACGCGACAGGAGATCTCTGACGACGTGTGGGCTGTGATGGAGCCGTTGATGCCGACGGTGACCGCGAGGTCGCGGCCGTGGACGGATCATCGGCTGGCTGTCGAGGGGATGGCGTGGAAGTACCGCACCGGGGCGCCGTGGCGGGACGTTCCGGAGCGGTTCGGGAAGTGGAACTCGATCTACAAGCGGTTCAACCGTTGGGCTGTGGACGGCACTTGGGAGAAGCTGCTGGCCGAGGTGCAGAAGCAGGCCGACGCCGCAGGGAAGATCGACTGGGTCGTCTCGATCGACTCCACGATCGCGCGCGTGCATCAGCACGGCGCGACCCTGAAGCGGGACACAGGGGGCTCTGCCGAATCACAAGAATCCGTGGTTCGAGCCGCCTGATCACGGCATCGGACGCTCCCGCGGCGGGCTCACGACCAAGCTGCACCTGGTCTGCGACGGGCGCGGGCGGCCGTTGGGGATGATGATCACCGGCGGGAACATCAACGACACCACGATGATGACCGCCGTGCTCGAGGACATCCGCGTGCCCCGCGACGGGAAGGGCCGCCCCCGCACCCGACCCGACCGGGTCCTCGCCGATAAGGGCTACCCGTCGAAGGCGAACCGGGCCTGGCTGCGCGGACGAGGGATCGCTGCGACCATCCCGGAGCGTGACGACCAGATCGCGCACCGCCGGAAGAAGCCCGGCCGGCCGATCGACTTCGGCGATCAGCAGCAGGAACGCTACAAGGGCCGCAACGTCGTCGAACGCTGCTTCAATCGGCTCAAGCAGTGGCGTGGCATCGCGATGCGCTCCGACAAGCTCGTCCGCAGCTACCGTGCCGCCGTGAGCCTCGCCGCCACGCTGATCTGGATCAAATCAGACTTGATCAACACGGCCTAGTGGTTGTCTGGCGGACAACAGCCTGGGGACCCTGACAACGCGAACCTTCAGTCGCAGTCGGCGCGGCAGTCAAAGAACAATGGCGCCGGTCGCAACACCGCACGGATCGGCCGCGCAGTCATCGTCGTCCCCTTCGTACTGACCCAAGCCCCTGCTCATCCCATCCCCGCACTCCGGGCACCACGACCACTCAGTATCGCTCGGGTCGTCACTGACCTGCACATCCAGCATGCCCTCTCCGCCGCAGTCGAGGCACACGTACCAGTGTTCGTCATGCTCTACCGTCATTCGTGAACTCCCTCGTTGATCGACTCACGCGTGGATCGGCTTGCCACTGCGCTGAGAACAAGGTATTCGATGGCTTGACGGTCGGTTCATCAGGCGCCCCAGTCGTGGCGATACCTGGACCACTTCTTTCGCAGGCCTCTGGAGGGAAGCCGACCTCAGCAGAGCGCTGGACACCCCTCTGGATGGAGGTAGGCCATCCGTGGATTGGCTCGGAGCTGCTGCCGAGGGTCACGCTGGGCACAACTGGGGATCCATCCCCGTTCCTCCGGGCCTGTGAGCCGAGACGATGCTCATTTCGACGTGATCCCCGATTGACTTCTGCGGCCGCACCAGCGGCTCGCATTGTCAGGATGCTTCTATGTCCTGTCAAGTCCGTTCTGGGCGGTGAGGTGCCGGTAGAGCTGGCGGGCGATGTATCGCTTGAGTGATCGGCGGATCTCCTTGGTCGTGCGTCCCTGAGCGCGTCGACGTTCGACGTAGGTGCGGGTCGCGGGATGGTGCGACATCCGTGTCAGCGCGATTGAGGAGAGCGCCCGGTTCAGTCGTCGGTCGCCGCCGCGGCTCAGGCGGTGTCGGGTGGTGTTCCCGCTCGAGGCCGGGACCGGGCTGACTCCGGCGAGCATGGCGAACGCCGCCTCGGAGCGGACGCGTCCGGGGTGTGACCAGGCGACGATGATCGCCGCGGCGTTGATCGCTCCGACGCCGGGTTGATCGAGCAGGCCGGATGCGTCGCTTGCCGTGACAAGCGCGGTGATCTCGTCGCGGTTGTCCGCGAGGTCTTGATCGCACGCGGTGATGCGTCGGGCGAGGCGGATCGCTTCGCGACGAGATGTCGTGGTCGCGAGGTCTTCCTGCCGGTGCCGCCACGACGCGATCATCACGAGCTGCGCTTTCGTCAACGGGCGCCGCGCGTCGATGCCGAGGTCAACGGTCCGCAGCAGCGCGGTGAGAGCGTTGATCGACCGAGTACGGTCGGTGTTGAGCAGCTCGCGCCCTGCGACGAGTACTCGCAGGGCGGCGCGGATTCCCGCGTCCTGGCGCGGATCACGGAGCTTGTCCGCGTCGACACTGAGCACGGAGCGAGCGATGAGTTCCGCGTCGATCTCATCGCTCTTACCGAGGCCGCGGCGTTGCCGGACCGGAGTCGAGAACGACTCCACGACCCGGTAGCCAGCGTCTCGACATGCCCGCGCGAACCGGGCGCCATAGGACCCGACGCCTTCGATGGCGACGAGCACGTCCGCCAGTCCGCCGGTGCGGCGGGCGATCCAAGCGACCGTGTGGGAGAGTCCTGCAGTGGTCGTCGGGAACGTAGAGGTATCGGCCCTCGCGCCGGTGCGCGCGTCGATGACGGCGAGGGTGTGTGTTCTTGAGTGCGTATCCGCACCGATGACATACGCGAACTCGTTTGCGACGATGGTCATGGTGACTGTGATCCTTTCCACGGGGTTGACGTCACTGCTGGCGTCGGCCCGGGAAGGTCACTTCGAGGCAGGCCTGTAATGGGCCACGACCGCCGTTAACGGTCGGGCAAGCTTCTGATCAAGCCATCGCAGTGGGCAGGGTCGGCGCCGGCACCCACCCGATCGGACAGATCCTGACAAAGGCACCCAACCCGAGGGCGAGGGCCAACCGATTCAAGAGTCACGACCAGGCGGAGCGCTGACCCCAACCCTGCCAGCCGACCCCAGGCCAGCCCCTCAGAGACTTACAGCCGGTTCAGTACTCCCCCAGCACCTGCCCCAGCCGCATCACCATCTCGGTGACCGCCGCATCGTCGACGGTGTAGCGCACCCGCTGCCCTCGCATCGCGACATCGCGCGGCGGATCAGCCAACAGCAGCCCCGCGTCGACGAGCTTCTCGAGCCCGTTCGCGACGGTCATCTTGTTCAACTCGAGCGCCTCGATGGTCGCCTGCATCGCGTTTCCCAGGGCGTTGATCGGATCCTCCGCGTACTCACCGTTCGCGGGGCGGGCATATCGAGGCACCCGCCCATTCTCGCGGACGTCTGACTCCTCGTCCAGCAAAGCGAATCAAAAAACACTTCACATCGCGAGTGTAGTGTTATACGCTTCCCTCATGTCAAGGACTTCGATGCAGTCGCTGCCAGCGAGCAGGGCTCTGCCAAGTTCAGCCAAAGGTCGTAAAGACAATCCGACCCGTCTTCACATAGCGTGCGATCAAGACACGGAATCGGTCGCCGAGACGCGTCCCTGGATTGCCGTGCGCCGCGATCCAGGCATTGGAGAATTCTCACCCGGACCTGGGAATTTCCTGCGTAGCATTCGGCCACGGCGTTCTCTTGATGAGCCGACCGGCCCGCGCGCGGACGCCGTCCTGAATGATCAGGAGGGCGACTCATGATGGCAAGAGCCGGAGCAGGGCGTCGGGGTCTCGTGTGGGCTGCGGTCGGTGCCGCAGTGCTTATCGCCGGCCTCGTCGCACTGTTGGCCACGAGGCCGGGCACCGATCCGACCAGCCCCACACCCTCCGGGACTGCGAGCGCCACATCGCCGACGTCATCCAAAGCGCCCACATCGCGCCCCACCGCAGACGGAGCAGTAGTCGACCCGTCGGTCACAGCACGCGGCTGGACTCCCGAACCGATCACCACCGACGCGGAGGCATACGCGCGCGCCGCACTCGCCGCGGCATCCACCTTCGACACGACGAAGAGCAACCGCGATGCGTGGCTCGACTACCTCGACACCTGGTTCACACCCGACACCCGCTACGCGACCCAGGCCGAACGCGAAGACGTCATGCGCGGCGCCAAGCTCGAACTGCGACAGGCCGTCGTCTTGCCGGAGACTCGGTGGGATTCCCTCGCGGACGAGAGCGGCCGCGTCATGGCACGCGTCGTCGGCGACGTCGATTTCGAGCCCGTGCCCAGCGACGAAACCGGCGACATGACGATCGGCACTGCCGACGTGACGCTCACATACACGAGCACCGACGGTGCCGGTGGCGAACTGGCGTACGACGAGACCGTGCGCGTCAGCATCCAGGTGCTGTGCGGCCCGGGATCGATCCCGACTCCGAACAGCGCACAGCGCGCGGGCGACTGCAAAGTCGTCCGCTGGTTCTCGGGGACATTGGAGCCCTGACATGGGTGCCCCGGTCGCGGTCGCAGCAGCCCTCGCACACACGAGGGCCGGCCGCAAGATCGTGACCGGGGCGATCGTCCTTCTCATCGTGGTGGTCTTCGCCGCACTCACCCCTCTTTTCGCGATCCCGATGATGATCGCGGGCCAGTCGGCATCCGCAGCCGTGCAGCAGAACGGGACGACCGTAGGACCGGCGGCGTCCGGCGAATGGGGCTACCCGCTCGCCGGACGGTACTCCGTCGGCCGCGGCTACGGATACAACCCGGTGGAGGGCTGCTCGTACTGCAACGCCGATCATCGAGGCTTCGACATGGACCAGCCGTGCGGAGCAACCATCTTCGCCGCCGGCCCCGGGACAGTGGTGCACTCCGGCCCGCTCGCCGGAGGGTGGGGCAACGCGATCACGATCGACCACGGTGGCGGCATCCAGACGCGATACGCGCACCTGCAGTGGGGCTCCCAACTCGTCCACGTCGACGACACGGTTCACGCCGGCACACCCATCGGCTCTGAAGGTTCAACCGGTGACTCGACCGGCTGCCACCTGCACTACGAAGTCATCCAGGACGGGGTCCGCATGGACCCCGAGCCGTACATGGCCGCGCTCGGCCTGCCTCTGAGATAGGAGCATCATCATGGCAACTGCACCCCTCGACGTGGATGTCCCTGACATTCAGCCGGACTTCTCGGCACCGTTCTTTGCCGGCTTCCAGGTCATCGCGTCATACATTCTGGCCGGCGCCATGCTCGTCGTCCTGATCATGCTGATCATCGCGGGCGCCTCCCTCGCGTTCCGTGGTCTGGCATCCGACGGATGCGCACCTGGGCGGGTGAAAACATCCTGTGGATCTTCATCGCCGCGGCGGTCCTGGGCGCCGCATCCGGGCTCTTCCAATGGTTCGTCAACTTCGACTTCGGATTCTGATGAACGCCGTGCGCACGAGCCTGATCGGATGCCTCATCGGTATCGGTCTCGCGCTCGGCGCGCTCGCCCCTGCCAGCGCGGCAGACACCTCCCGACCAATCGCAGACAACGCGAGCGTCGTGAGCAACGAGCCCTGGTCAGCTCCCGCATACCCCGTGGACTGCTTGCAGTCCGGCGCGCAGATCAGCTGCACCCCGATGGATGCCACCGACGTGCGGCCGCAGCAGTGCTTCGTCAACGTGTACGCCGGCGGTACGAGAGCAACGGTGTGCACGACGTTCGAAGATCACATCCCCGCAATCAAGACGAGCGGAGGGATGCCTCTGCTCGTCGAGTACGGGTGCTCGCTGGGCGACGTGGTGTGCGTCACGTTCGAGAATGCGGGCCGCGGGCTGGCGATCACCGCGACGTCGACAATGTTCGCGATCGCGCAGGCGATGAGGTTCGATACCTCCACGACGCTGTGGTCGGCGGCAGCCGGGGAGTGGTCCTTCTGGCAGTGGGCGATCCTCGGCATCCTGTTCTGTGCGATGGTGTGGGCGGTCGCGGCAGCGATCGTCTCCGGCGATAGGGCGGAACTCGTTGGCGCCCTGGTGCGCAGCTTCATCGCTTTCCCCGCCTCGGCGATCGCGCTGTGGCTCACGGGGCACCTGCTCAACGCCATCGACGACCTCACCTGGTACGTGCTGAACCGCAGCGGCCCCGACGGGCTGTTCAGCACCCTGCAATCGGTGATGTGGGCGGGCGGTCGAGCCAACTACTTCTTCGCGTTCGTGCTCCACGCGATCCTCATGATCGGCATGCTGCTCATGCTTCTCGTGTTCGCCTTCCGCAACATCGTCCTCGCCGCGCTCATCGCCGTCGGCCCAATCGCATGGATGCTGTTCCCCGTGCGCGGCCTCGGACCGCAATGGGTCGTCCGCTATGTCTCAGCGGTGGTCGTACTCCTTCTCACCGGGCCACTCACGATCGGGTTCCTCACCCTCGTCATCAACGGGCTGGCCAACGTGTCGACCATCTGGGACCCCCAAGCCTGGCCCCTGATCGTCGGCCTGCTGCTCGTCGCGTTCGCGCCTTTCGCTGTGTTCGGCCTTTTCAGTTTCGTCGGTGCCGTTGCCGCAGACTCTGTCGGTTCGCGCCTCGGTGCCGGCGCAGGGCGCGGCGTCTCCCGCGCTGCGGGTGCTGTGTCGCGTGTCCCGAGCCGCATCTCCGCGCTGCCGGCGGGCGGCGCGACAAAGGCAGGTGCAGTCGCGAGCGGCGCCTCACGGGCCAGCGTCAGCGGCGGATCGAGTGCGAAGGGGCCAGTCGGCCTCAGTTCGGCGGGCGGGCAGAAGCCGAGTGCGCCCACGCCGTCCACGTCATCCCGGGCTGCAACGGCAACCGCGTCGCGCCCGGCGACCGCCGCTGGCAGCACGGGGAGCGCCCCGAAGGCAACGCCGCCCACTTCATCTCAGCGGGCGAACGCCCGCCCGACCACGTCACCACCTTCTTCGCGCACTGAGAGGACTTCGCCATGACAACTCATGACATCGCGCACCCCGTCCGCCTGCCGCATCGCTCGCGTCAGGGCGTGGTGATGGGGATGGACGGATGGCAGCTCACCTGCGTGGCGATCGCCGCCGTGGTCATCCTCATCAGCGTCAACCGGTTCGGCCCTCCCGGCCTGCTCTACGGTGCACCGCTCTACCTGCCCCTGGGGGCGTTCGCGTTCATCAGCATCCACAACGACTCTGGTCCCCGCCAGCTCGGGCTGTGGGTGATGAAGCAGGTGCGCCATGCCGTCGGCGCAACCAAGCACACCTTCCGCCCCGAGCGGTCGCACGTTGCCGGCACGCTCAACCTCCCCGGCATCCGCGCGTCGGTGCAATTGTGGGAACTCGACGGCACCGCGTGCGTGTACAACCCGCACGACCGGTCCGTGTCGGTGACGGCCGAGGTCGGCGTCGAAGGGTTCCTGATGAAGGATGTCCCCGAGCGGTTCGACCTCGCCCAGCAGTGGTCGCCGGTGCTCGCCTCGTTCACGCAACGGCCCGGCATCAAGCGGGCCGTGCTGCAGGAGCGGACGATCCCGACCACGATCCGCGCCGCACGTGACCACTACCAAGAGGTCGCCACGCGTCGAGATCTGGATGCCGCATCTCCGGTGGCCCGCAACTACGAGGCGGTCATGGACGGGTCGGAGCGGTTCGCCGTCTCGCACCGCAACTACGTCACGTTCACGCTCGATCTGATTACACTGTCGCCGCAGCTGAAGTCGCTGGGCGGCGGGGAGCAGGCGATCAAGGCGCTGGCATCCCTGGAAGCGAAGAACCTCGATGACGCGTTGCGGGCCGCACGCATCTCGGTGCGCCGCTGGCTTTCGCCGCGCGACGTCGCCGCCCTTGCCCGCATCACGTTCGACCCGGAGTTCGCCGCGAACGTGCAGAACCGGCCCGACCGCGACGCGGGCGTGGACATCTCTGCGATCGGCCCGATGTATCTCGAAGAGCCGCGCGGCAAGAACGGCGTCGTGTACAGCGACTCCGGCGTGCACTCCACCATGTGGATTCACGAGTGGCCGCGGTCGGATGCCGCGGTCGGGTTTGTCGAGCCGATCGTGTTCGCCAGGACTCCCGGGACCGGGGAGCCGATCACCCACATCTTCTCGATCGTGTTGACGCCGGTGTCGGTGAAGAAGGCGATGAAGCGGATCGAAGACGACAAGAAGGTGTGGCGCGGCAACGAGGTCCTCCGCGCGAAGCGTGGCCGGGATGGGTCGGCGGCGGATGCCGCGGACTGGGAAGCGTTGGAGCGGCAAGAGGAAGAGATCGTCGCAGGCCACGGAGAGTTCCGGTACGGCGCCTACCTTACGATCAGCGCCCCCGATGAGGCCGCGCTCGACGAGGCATCCGCCGGCATGCGCAACGCGCTCGCCCGCGCCGGGATGGAACCGCAGATCCTGTACTGCCAGCAGGCGGAGGCCCTCATGGTGAACGCGCTGCCCATCGGGCTGGGGATGAAGTGATGGCCCGGCACGCAGCAGTCTTCGAGGCCGCCGGGCTGACTCGGAAGGAGCGACGCGCGCTCGAGCGCGACGTCTCACGGGCCACACGCGCGGGCGATCCCCGCCCCGCATCGCGCCGCGAGCGCGCACTGCCGGAACCGGCGGTCGCCGGTCCGTTCGGTCCGGGGCTCGCCGATCACGACTATTGGAACCTGGCTCGCCCGACCGTCGCCCCGCACAGTGCGACGTCGCGGCAGATCGCCGGGATCTACCCGTTCGTCGCCGACGCCGGCCTGGGCCACCGGGGCCCCATCGTCGGCGTCGACCTCAACTCCGACGCTTTGTGGCATTTCTCGCCGTGGGAGACGTACGCCGACAGCACCGACCGCGGCACGTTCTCCACCAACCTCCTCGTTCTGGGCGCGTACCGGGCCGGAAAGAGCGGGACGGTCAAGACCCTCGTCACCCGGTCCCTCGCGTTCGGGCACCAGGCGGTCGTCCCCTCCGATCCCAAGGGTGAGTGGGTGGCGGTTGCCGAGGCGATCCCGGGTGGTGTGGTCATCCGCATCGGCGGGGGCAGCGCGGCGCGGCTGAACCCGCTCGACCGTGGCCCCAGGCGGTCCGGCACGGACGATGAGCAGCACGAGATGATGGTCCGCCAGCGGCGCATCACCACCCTCGTGTCACTGGTCGAGATGACGCTCGGCGGTACGCGCCTGACCGCGGTCGAGCACGCCGCGCTGCATGCGGCGCTCGAACGCAGCATCCTCACGACGAACGACCAGCCCACGCTGCGCGCCGTCTGTCACGAACTCGCCGCGATCGTCGACGACGCCACCGATCCGCGGCTGTCTGAGGGTGCGGTGCAGCCGCACTTCGTGCTGCGCCGCTTCGTCGAAGGCGACCTGTCCGGGCTGTTCGAAGACGAGTCCACCGTCGCGTTCGACAGCGATGCGCCGATCGTCGTCGTCGACACGTCGGAGCTGTTCGCCCGGAGCGAGCTGGTCGCACAACTCACGCAGGTGTGCACGACGTCGTGGATCCAGGCCGTCGTCTCCGACCGCACCGCCCGGCGCACCCGGTACCTGATCCGTGAGGAGGGGTGGCGGGACATGACGAACCTCGCGTCGCTGCAGATGTTCCAGCAGTGGCTGAAGCTGTCGCGCCACTACGGCATCAGCAACATCGTCATCCTCCACAAAATGGGCGACCTGGATGCTGTGGGCGATGCCGGGTCGAAGGAACGCAACCTCGCGTACTCGATCATCGGCGACATCGAGAACAAGTTCATCTTCCGGGTCAACCACCAAGAAGCCGCCAGCCTGCGTGAGCGGCTCAACATGCCGGCGACGCACGCCGACGATGCCCGCAACCTCCGCATGGGCGTGTTCCTGGCCTACGTCGGTCAGCACGCGTACGTCGTGGACTGCTTCGCCACCTCCACCGACTGGGAATACGGCCTCTTCAAGACCGACGACGCCGTCGTCGACCAGGACGATCCCGAACCGCCCGGCATCCTCATGATTCCCGACCTGGACGAGCTGTGGCCCGCCCCGGCCCCTGTCCACGAGGACACCTCCGAAGACGATCCGGATGCCAGCCTGGACGGCTGGCTGACTCCCGCAGCGAAGGGAACACCGTCATGAGCATCGACACGCAGCCGCGCGCGTACGCCCTTGTCACAGGGCCTGGCGCGACGTTCACCGCACCGGACGGCAGCACCGAACCGATCGCCGCATCCCCCGACGAAGACATCCGCCAGGTCATCCTCCACCGTGCCGCCGCCGAAGCTCGACGACACCGGACGGCAGTCGAACTGGTCACGACGGGCGACCGCGGCGAGCACCACCTGCTCGTCACCCCCGACGGGTCCGTCGTCGCACCCCCCGCGACCCGGCGCCGCGCGGGCGCACCCACACACGTAGGAGAGGAGGTGAGTGAATGGGCTCCGGAACCCCCGACTGCTCCGCCGGACGACACTCCGGAGCCCTCCCCTCACCGCGCCTCGTTCATCACAACACCGGTCTCCGTAGGCCACGCCCGGACAGGTTGGCGCGGGTTCCTGGCCCACATCGGGCTCATCGTGCCGCCCTCGCGTGCACAGCAGCAGCGCGCCCGGGATGAGCACGCCGTGTCGCAGCAGTGGGCCGGATGCCGCACCATCGCCGTCGTCAACGGCAAAGGCGGCGTCGGCAAGACGATGACCACCGCCATGATCGCCGCCGTGTTCGCACGGTTCGGTGGGGGCACGGTGCTGGCGTGGGACAACAACGACACGCGCGGCACCCTCGGGTGGCGCACCGAGGCCGGCCTCTACGACACGACCGTCCGCGACCTGCTCCCGGCCGCGCACGGTCTGCTTCAGGCGAGCTCGTCGGTCTCTGACATCGCTCAGTACGTGCACCACCAGAGCGTGGACCGGTACGACGTGCTGCGCTCCAACCCGGAGCTGCTCGCCACCGATCAGCGCATCTCGCGTGACGACTTCGACCTGCTCGTGCAGGCCGTCTCGCGCTACTACCGCATCATCGTGTTCGACTCCGGCAACGACGAATCCGCTGACCGGTGGCTGCGGATGATCGACGGCGCGACCCAGCTGGTGATCCCGACGATCACCACCCCGGAGTCTGCCGAGTCCGCGTCGCTTCTGCTGGATGCGCTGCGGCAGCGCGACGAACGCTCCCGCACCCTGGCCGAGAACGCGGTCGTCGTCGTCACACAGCCCGAACCCGTCGGCAGCGTGGTCGCGCGCAGCTACGTCGACGCGTTCGCCGATGGGGTGCGGGCGGTCCAGTCCGTGCCGTTCGACGCGGCGCTGAGGTCGGGGCCGTTGCGACTCGACGAGCTACGCAAGCCGACCCGTGACGCGTGGATTCGCGTCGCTGCGGCGGTCGCCCGAGGGCTGGACGAATCATGAGCGAGAGCATGCTCGGCAAGGCCATCGCCGTCCTCATCGCGATCGCCGCGGTGCTGGGGCTGGTGTTCGCATTCCTCGCGGGGCTCGTGACGCAGATCGCGTGCGGAGCCAGGCCGAAGGCGGCGAGCCCGTTCTCCGGACTCTGGCTCGCGGTCTCAGGCGACACCGCGGCATACACGCCGCCCGAGGGCTGTGCGCTTCCGGTGACGGCGATTCGTGTCGTCGATGTCGCCGCCGTCGTACTAGTCGCGGCGCTGACCATCGTCGGCTTCGCGCTGTACCGCCGCTACCGGCAGTCCGATGCCGCGTTCGTGTCCGACCTGCGGTCCCGGGTCGGGTTCGCCGAGGCATCCGAGATCCGCACCCATCTCTCCGCGCGCGCGGTTCTGCGTCGCGCGAAGCAACTGCGGCCCGGCCTCAGCCACCCACAACCCAGCGACGTCGGCTGGCGGGTCGGGCGCTCGCGCGGGCGCGACGTGTACGTCTCGATCGAAGACTCCGTCGCCTTGGAAGGACCCCCGCGGTCGGGCAAGGGGTATCGCGTGCTGATCTCCGCGATCATCGACTGGTCAGGCCCGCTGATCACAACTTCGACCACCAACGACAACCTCACCGCCACGCTGCACATGCGCGAACAGCGCGGCACTGTCCACGTGTTCGACCCGCAAGGGCTCTCCGGCGTGCGCCACCCGCTGCGCGTGTCCCCGATCGCCGGGTGCGAAGACCCACTGGTCGCGATGCAGCGCGGCAACGCGATCATCACCGGCACCGCCCTCGGCACCTCCACCACCAACGCCGAATGGGCGCAAGCGTCCGGGGTCGTGTTGAGCCGGCTGCTGCATGCCGCAGCGGTCAGTGGCCGCACCATCAAGGACGTCTACAACTGGGGCACGAGCCCGGCGGTCGCACGCACCGCCGTCGACGTGCTGCGCACCGACGGCGCACCCGAATGGGGCGACAACCTCGAAGCCACCCTCTCCGGCGACGACAAGATCGTCTCCTCCATCTGGTTCGGCGTGCAGAACGCCGTCGCACCGCTCGCAGTGCCCAAGATTCGCGAAGCGCTCATGCCCGCACCGGGAGACCCGGTGTTCGACCCGGAAGAGTTCTTGGATGCCGCGAACACGCTGTACCTGATCGGGTCCGCATCCGGAGCATCCGCAATGGGCGGATTCCTCGGCGCGCTCCTGGACGATGTCGTCGAGGTGGCCCGAGCCAAGGCGCTCGCGTCGCCTGGGGCGCGCCTTTCGCTGCCCCTGGGGCTGATTCTCGATGAGATCGCCAACATGTTCAGGTGGGGCAACCTCCCGCGCATCATGGCCGACGGGGGCGGGCGCGGCATCTGCAGCTTCGTCGTACTGCAGGCACTGTCCCAGGCCGAGACGGCGTGGTCGCGCGCGGAGGCCGACACGATCTGGGCGGCCGCCACCGCGAAAGTGCTCCTGGGCGGGGCGTCGCATGTCGACCACCTCCGCGACGTCGAGGCGCTCCTCGGGATGCGGCAGACCACGCGCACGCAACGCTCCTGGTCGACGCGCGACGCCGGCCACACAACCAGCGAACAACACGATCGGCTCCCCTTGATGTCGGTCGACGAGATCCGTCGGATGCCGCAGAGCATCGGACTGCTCGCCTACCGCAACCGGCGCGGCGTACTGCTCGACCTCGCCGGCTGGGACGAGCGCCGCGACGCACGCACGATCCAGTCCGGCAAACGGCAGACCGAGACCGAGCAACGAGCCGTCTTCGAGGCGGTGCGCACCCCGCCACCGCAGCCCGCCGAGGTGGTGACCGAAGAATGAGCAACCACCGCAAACCCACCGCAGGCAACGGCTACCGTGCACAGTTCCTGCGCTCACCGGCGTGGTTCGCCCGCCGTGAACGGTGGTTCCGCAAACAGGAAAGGCTCGGGGGCCCCCTCGCGTGCGCCGCGTGTGACCGGCCCGCCTCGAAGCATGAACTCGAACTGCACCACCTCGACTATGCCGGCGTCTCCCTTGCCGCCGACGGGTCGTGGCGGGCGTTCGAACCGCACGCGGATCTTCTGCCGCTGCATCCGTACTGCCACGAGCTGCTGCACCGCCTGATCGACCGCGACATCGTCCTCTCACGCCACCGTTCACGTCGCGCCGCCAGCGAGTTCGCACTGCAGCGGGTGCGCGACAAGCTCACCGCACACCAGGGAATGCCATGAACGAACACAGCGAAGAAGAGCTTGATGCACTCGCCATCGCCGAACTGCTCGCGGTGCACAAAGCCCCGTCCGACGCGCTCGGTGCCCACGTCGTCGACTGGCGGCGCATGAGCGACGGCGACGCCCGCAAAGAATGGAACGAGCTCCGCACCTGGGTCGAATGGTTCACCGTGCGATACAACGTCCCCGTCAGCGTCGTCCCCAACTGCTGGTGGCGCCACGGCGCACTCGTCGAAGAACTCTCCGCCCTGCACGTCGCACACCTGGCCGCGTTCGACCAGAGCGATGCCGGGTTCGGAGCGATCGGCTGGCACGAGCGGCTGTCGTTGGCGACGCCACGGCTCAGCCGCGCCGGCGCCGGCTGCGCGAGCGGCCACGACGAGATCCGACCCCGCTCCTGGTCCACCGCGACCGACGAGGCGGAGTGGGAGGCGTGGACCAGCCAGGCCCACGCTCACCGAGGCACCCCACCGGACGCCTCCCAAAGAAAGGAAGAAGGATGACGACACGAATCCCGGTCACCCTCGAGGGCAACCTCACCGGGGACCCCGAGTACGGCGCGAGCGAGGCGGGCAATGAGTACGCCCGGTTCACTGTCGCCGTCAACGATCGACGCCTCAACGAGACGACGAAGGTCTGGGAGGATGCCGGCACGGTGTTCCACCGTGTGGTGGTGTTCAACCAGCAGTCGCGGCACGTCGCGAACTCGCTGCGCAAGGGCGACAGCATCATGGTCGCCGGAGAGCTGCGCTTCGGGACGTACGTCGACAAGGAATCGGGTCGCACGCACGAAACCCGTGATGTCATCGCGGACAACGTCGGCGCGTCGCTGAAGTTCGCCGACGTCGCCGTCAGCCGCGCCCCAAAAGCTAACGGCCCCGATGCGGAAATCTCCGTTACGGGGCCGGTAGTAGCGCCGGTCTCGTACACCGACGCAGGGATCGCACGCTGACCCATCACAACAGGAGCGGGCAGGAGTCAGCGTACTCCTGCCCGCTTCGTCGTGTGGCGCCGGTCCCGAGACCTGGCCGATGATCGCGCGGCGTCGCGTGTATGCGCCATGCTGAACACACGCTCATTGTTCTGGGGAGATCACATGAATGCAGCCGGGGGAAGATTCGTCGCCGCCATCGTCACGACCGTTCTCGCGACGGGACTTCTCGTCGCGTGTACCCCACCGGCTGTGGAGCCGACGAACCCAGGATCACTGGACGTCACGGTTGCAGGTGGGGACCAGCCCACCGTCGAAGTTGCTGCTCTCCCGGAGGCCGCGGCCGCCGAAGTCACGGGGCTGGGGCAGGCGACAGAGTTTGTGATGGGCACTCCCATGAGCATCGAGCTCGCCGGAGAGTTCCCCGCGGGTGGGGCCACGCTCACGCGCACGTACGCGCAGCCACTCCCCGACGACGTCGCCGCGACGTTCGCGTACTGGGACGAAGTATTCGAGACCTGGCAGGCGGTTCCGACGTCCATCTCCACGGACCGTCGCTCGGTCACCGCTGACGTCGACCATTTCTCGATCTGGACCGATTTCCTCTCCGGGTCACAGCAATCCTTGACCGCCATCCGTGACAGCGCGGCGAAGGCCGGGCAAGCGGTCGCAGAGTGGACGACAGGTGCGGTCAATACCGCGAGCGGGGCATTGCACTGGTCGCTCGGCAACATCTTCACGAAGCGGGTCGAGCTCCCCGAATGCGATCTGCCGACACCCGCCTGGGTCATCGACCTCCCGGTCGGCGTCGGCGTCGATGATCCCGTCAGATTCTGCGCCGGATACGACAAGGCGAATCCTGAGCTGCTCGTCGTGAAAGCCCGCGCGAACCGTGGCTACGGGTTCCCGGCGGTCTTGAATGTTCAGCCCGTGTGGGAGTACAACTCCACCTCAGAGAATTCGATTGGCAAGCTCCTCGAACAGGTCGGGAGCCTCGATCAAGCCGTTGCGGACGCCACCTTCCAGCTCCTGAACGAGGGGCGTTTCGTCGGCGCGGGCGAGGAGATCAGTTTCGGCATCCCCGCTTCTTCGCTGACAGATTTCACGAACGAGTATCTGCTTGAGATGCGGTTGCCTTCCGTCGCGCAGGTACTCATGTCGACCGTCGCGCAGCAACTCGCGGCGTGGGGTGCGTCGAAGATCAACGGCACGCTCGCGGCTGCGCTCGCGGTGGCAAACTGTGGATCGTCGCTCGCAGGTGTCACCGACATCGGTAATGGCGCCGGTGCCGTCCTCGGGTGCCTTCGGTCGGCAGACGAGAAGATCGCACAGATGATTGGGCTCGCACTCCTTGCGAACGGGATGCAGGAGAATGCCGCGGGAAAGCTGGCCGGGCAATTGGTGGGAAAGATCAGCGTCGCTCTGGCACTCATGCCCGCTGCGATCAACACGATCGACTACATCGCCGAGATGACGCTCCCGCAGAACGCGAGATCCCTGACAATCTCGGCTGCCGAGGTAACGGCGCCGGACCCCGACGAGCCCTGGCTCATCACCGCGGAAGGCGTCGGTCCGATCCGTCTCGCGCACGTAGAGGAAGACTTTGCGCTGGTGCGCGAGCGTCGATACCTCTGCTCCGGCGCGGACGTTGCTTGGGCTGTTGCCGGGGGCGCGGACGGCAACATCGGCGGTGGTGAACGCGGACCATGGATTCAGATCAGTGCTGTCGGTGAGGTCACCGGGGACGTCGCCGCTCCACGCACCGCGAGCGGCATCACCATCGGCACCACGCTCTCCGAGTTGAAGGCCGCCGGGTTCTACTCGAACGTCGACAGTGAGTTCTGGTGGAGCTCCGTCGACGGTGTGGTGCTGACCGCCTACGTGACAAACACATCGGGCGGCGCAGAGCCGCAGGTGACGAGTCTGGTGCTGGGGAGCGATAGCCTCGGCGCGTACGACTGCGGCTAGGGCGTGTCTGACAAAGGTTCGGGTGGCTGGCTGCGAGCCTGAAAGCATGTCTCGTTTTCGGATGCTTTCGGATGCTCAGTGGTCGCTGATCGAGCCGATGCTGCCACGTCCGACGGGGCGTCCGGGTCGGAAGTTCTCGGATGCGCGGACGATGGTCGAGGGCATCGTCTACCGGTACCGGACTGGCCTCGCATGGCGGGATCTGCCGCCGGTGTTCGGGCCGTGGCAGACGGTGTGGACGTGGCATCGGCGGATGGCGTTCGACGGGACGTGGGATCGGGTAGCGGCGATGATCACGGCAGCAGCAGACGCGGCGGGCCTGATTGATTGGTCGCTGTCGGTGGACTCCACGATTGCTCGTGCGCATCAGCACGCAACGAGCATCACCCGCCTCACAGGGGGCTGGATCGAGTTACAAGAATCTGCAGGTCGAGCCGCCTGATCACGGCATCGGCCGCTCCAGGGGTGGCCTGTCGACGAAGATCCATCAGCTCGTCGATGGCAATGGGCTGCCTCTGGTCACTCTGGTCACGCCAGGGCAGGCCGGGGACTCTCCGATGTTCCTGCCGCTGATGGGACATCTGCGGGTCGGGCGCGAAACGGGCCGGCCCCGCACCCGTCCGGACGCGGTGCGGGGCGACAAAGCGTACTCATCCCGCGCGATCCGTTCTCACCTTCGAGGCCGAGGCATCAAAGCTGTGATTCCCGAGCCCGACGATCAGAAAGGACACCGCAAACGTCGCGGCTCACGCGGCGGCAGACCCGTCGGTCTCGACGCCGCCGACTACCGGAACCGGAACGTCATCGAGCGCGGCTACTGCCGCATCAAGCAATGGCGAGGCCTCGCCACCCGCTACGACAAACTCGCCGTTATCGACCGCGCCGCCGTCGTCCTCAACACCGTCATCGCATGGACCAAACCTTTGTCAGACACGCCCTAGCCCGAGTCGATGTCCGCATTTTGAGCCGGATCGCTGATTGACACGTACGTGTCAGCGGTGTGGGGCACGTGGTGATGGAGCGCTCCGGTGCGAAAGCCACTGCCATCATGTGATGTCGTAGACCATCGGGTCGAAATCCACGAACTCGGGGCAACTGCCGTCCTAGCCATGAGTTCCCCTTCCGTCTACTCATCCAGCAAACGCCGCCCATCCGACGGGCGACGGAGCACTCTCCCGCGCTGTAACCGACGTCAGCCCTCCGGCGAGGGGGATGTTGTGCTGTTGCGGATCTTCGCAGAGCAGGAGGTCGGCAGGTGCTGATGAGTGACGTACCGGCCGTCAGTCGAGGGCCGCGGTGATGACGTCGTGGAGCTCGGTGTCGAGCTTGAGGCTGTCGAATGCTGCGGCATATTCCCAGATGAGAGCGGCTGTGGCTCGGATGACATTCATCGGCTCGTTTCCTGGCGTGACGAGGCGAACACGTTGTCCTTCAGCCGCGACCACCGCGTTGGAGACGGTCGATGTCAGGAACTGGTCGTTGCGCGTGAGCCGGGTGGAGGGGTACGGCAGGGTGAGATCGCGCAGGTCGCGCAAGATGAAGTCGGGGCGTGCATCGGGGGGTGCAGCGAAGACATCGCGTGGCCGGCTGATGCCGGTGAGGACGAGAGCGCTACTCATCTCGGATCGTCTTGCGCCTCTGATGTCTGTGTCGATCCTGTCGCCGATGAACAGCCATCGGGAGCCGGGGAATCGCTCGCGGGCGGCGTCGAAGAGCGCCGTCTCGGGCTTTCCGGCAGCGAGAGGTTCGCGGTTGACGACAGCGCGGATGGCAGCGACGAGTGCTCCGTTGCCAGGCGCCAGTCCGCGCTCGAGCGGGAGGGCGGTGTCGAGGTTTGTGGCGACCCACGGGATCCCGGAGGCGAGAGCGTAAGTAGCTTCGGCCAGGTCAGTCCAGCTCACGTGTTGTGAGAAACCTTGGACGACCGCGTCGGGGTGCTCGTCCGCCGTGCGAACAAGTCGGTACCCCGCCCCTTCGAGCACCATCGTCAACCCCGGACCGCCGACGGCCAACAGCGGCGCCCCCGGCTCAACCACATTCGATAGGAGCAGCAGCGTCGCCTGAGGCGAGGTGACGACATCATCCGCGTCGGCGTGCAGTCCCATTGTCGTCAGCTGTTCGGCTACGTCCGCCGGCAGCCGGGAGGCGTTGTTCGTCAGGAACCCCACCGTCTTACTTTCTCGCGCCGAGTTCAGAGCGGTGATGGCATGCGGTATGGGTGCTGCGCCGCGGTACACGACTCCGTCGAGGTCGGAGAGAATAACGTCCGCACTATCGAGCGGTGTGGGGTGGGCATCTCTGGCCATGCTGTCTCCCAGTTCGATGGGCGGACCATCCAGTCCGATCTTCCATCTTACGTCGATTCGGTCTATCCTCAGATATACAAGCCTATACAGGTATAGATAGGAGACATGCATGTTGATTGGAATTGGCTGCGACCCGAACGCAACAACCCTCAAGGATGCCGTCGCTGATTACCTTCGTGAGCTCGGCCACGAGGTTCGCGATTTCGGCTCCGACGACCCCCTATATCCGAAGACGGCCATTGCGGTGGCGGAAAGCGTCGCGGCGAAGGAGGTCGAGCGTGGTGTCGTGATGTGCGGCACCGGCATCGGCGTCTCCATCTCGGCGAATAAGGTTCCCGGCGCATACTGCGCCCTGCTCACGGATGCGTACCAGGCCGAGCGTGCACAGCTAAGCAACGACGCCAACATGGTCGCTTTCGGAGCTCAGGTCACCGGCGTCGAGTCGGTCAAGCGACTCGTTCGCGAGTACCTGTCGGTGTCGTACGTGGAGAACGAGCGGAGTGCGCCGAAGCTCGTCGCTCTGTACGACTACGAAACCGAGAACACTCGCGTATGAATGCCATCCCGCTGCAGATCGAGGCGGAGCTCGCACGCCTCAACGTCCTGCGGATGGTGCGGGCAGGCGGTTCTGGCCACCTCGGCGGGGCGCTCTCGTGCATCGACATCGTGACCGCCTTGTATTTCGCGACCATGCGCGTCAACCCGCAAGCCGCGAAGGACCCGAATCGCGACCGGTTCCTGCTGTCCGCGGGCCACAAAGCAATGGCGCAGTACGCAGTTCTCGGGCGTCGCGGTTACTTCGAGGAGGCGCTGTTCGACACGTACGGCTCTGTCGGCAGCAAACTCGGCGGTCACCCCGACCTTCACAAGCTTCCGGGCATCGAAGCGAATACGGGTGCCCTGGGTCACGGGCTGTCGATTGCTGCAGGGATGGCACTGGGCCTCCGTGCCGCGAGCAACGGAGGACGGGTTTTCACCATCCTTGGGGACGGTGAGCTCCCCGAGGGGGCGAACTGGGAAGGGGCGTCGATTGCTGCGCACCACCGACTCGACAACCTCGTCGCTTTCGTCGATGTCAACGATCTGCAGATTTCCGGGCCGACCGCTGAAGTCATGAACATGGAGCCGATTGCCGACAAGTTCGCGGCGTTCGGGTGGAATACCGTCACCATCGACGGGAACGATATCGATGCCGTCCTCGACGCTGTCAGCGTTGCGGATGGCGAAAAGGGCCGGCCGACCGTTGTCGTTGCTCGCACGACGAAGGCGAAGGGCATCAGCTTCCTGGAGGGAACCCTTGCCTCGCACTACTGGAAGCCGACGGTCGAGGAGCTCGACCGAGCCGAACGTGAAGTGCACGCCCGCATCGACAACCTGCGCGAATGGAACGACCATGGCTGCTGAGACGCTTACTCTTATCGATCCGCGAAAGACCTTCGGGCAAGCAGTGACCGACCTCGCTGCGGACGATGACCGTGTCGTCGTCCTCTCCGCCGACAGCGGGCTGTCGTCGGGGTTCGGCTCATTCCGCGAGCGCTTCCCCGACCGCTACTATGAGTTCGGCATTCAGGAGCACGGAACGACGGGCGTCGCCGCAGGTCTCGCGTCGACCGGCAAGATCCCCGTCTTCGCGGCCATCGCAGCGTTTGTCACCAACCGGAACTACGAAGCATTCCGCAATGACATCGCGTACATGGGTCAGAACGTCAAGATCGTCGGTCGCAACGGAGGGATCACTTACTCCGACCTCGGGCCCACACACTACTCCCTCGAAGACTATGCAATCATCCGCATGCTTCCCGGTGTCGTCGTCCTCTCACCCCAGGACCCCGGAGAGATCCGGGAGGCAGCGAAGGCGATGATTGAGCACGACGGGCCCGTGTACATGCGCATCGGGGGCCCATCGATCCCCGATCTGTTCCCACAGGCACCGTTCACCATCGGGGAAGGGCGGATGATTCGGGAAGGGTCTCGCGCAACGGTCGTCACGACGGGGACCATCACCCCGGAGGTCGTGGTCGCGGTGCAACGGCTCGCGGACGACGGCATCGATGTGGACCTCATCGGGATGCCAACTGTCGAACCTGTTGACGCGGCGCTTATCCGCGCGTCCGCTCATCGCACCGGACGAGTCATCACTGTCGAGGAGCACTACACCCGCGGCGGTCTCTCCGCGGCCGTTGGCGAGGCTCTGGCATCCTCGGGAATTCCCGTGCACGCCATCGGGTTGCCGCATGAGCACATCGTCACCGGTACGTACTCAGGACTGCTTGCTCGATACGCGCTTGACGCCGCGGGACTGGACGAGCGCATTCGGCTGCTCGTCCGCTAGGTGTACTGCCCAGGCAGGTTGTTTGAGATCCGGCTGATGGGCGGGAGCTTCCCGATCGCAGTGTGGGGCCTGTGGTGATTGTAGAAGTGCAGCCAGGCGGGCAGGGCTGCGCGGCGGGCTGATTCGCTGTTGTAGTGCTTCACGTAGGCCCAACCGTCGGCCATAGTGCGATGGAATCGCTCGATCTTCCCGTTCGTCTGCGGACGGTAAGGACGTGTGCGCTTGGGTGTGATGGCGAGCTCGGCGCAGACGCGTCGCCAGGCGTGGGAGCGGTAGGCGGGGCCGTTGTCCGAGAGGACCCGTTCGACGCGGACGCCGCGGTCGGCGAACCAGGACACGGCCCGTTGCAGGACGCCGATCGCGGTCTCGGCGCGTTCGTCGTCGTGGATCTCGGCGTAAGCGACGCGGGAGTGGTCGTCGATGACGGTGTGGACGTAGGCGGTGCCGGTGACCATGTCGCCGGCGATGCCTCGCTTTCCGGTGCGCTTGGCCGTGACTGCTCGGTTGCGGTCGCCTTGGGACCGTCCGACGTAGCGCCAGCCGCCGCCGTCGGGGATGTTGCCGAGCTTCTTCACGTCGACATGGATCAGCGCGCCGGGCTTGTCGTGCTCGTACCGGCGGGCGGGTTCCCCGGTCTTCACATCGACATGCGAGAGCCGGTTCAGTCGACACCGTTTCAGCACCGCGTGGACGGTCGAGGCCGGCATCCCGACGCGGTCGGCGATCTGGACCGGCCCCAGGCGCTTGCGGATCCGCAGGTGCACGATCTTCTTCACACGGTGCGTCGGGGTCTTGTTCGGATGCGCATGCGGGCGCGAGGACCGGTCGGCCATCCCCGCTTCACCGAGCTCTACGTAGCGTCGCGCCCATTTCGCGGCGGTGGGCCAGGAGACACGGAAGTAGTCCGCCGCCGCGGCGACCGTCCACTCCTCGTCGACGATCTTCTGTGCAAGACGGAGCCTTTGGCGCGGGGTGAGCGCCGCGTTAGCGTGAGACACGAGAACCTCCTGGTTCAGAGCGGATGCGGTAGCAGCTCCACTCTGCCGGGAGGTTCTCGTCACATCAGGGAAGCCAGATCAAACAACCTCCCTGGGCAGTACAGCTAGGCGGACCCGCTGTGGTGGACCCCGAGTCATCCACCACGGCGGGTTCACTCACGCTTGTAATCGAACTTCAGCCGCACCGTATCGCCGCGGAAGACGATGGTCGAGTACTCAAAGGCCGTCCCTGCCGGGTTCGTGATGACATCCGTCAACAGCAGTGCCGGGTCGCCCTTGCGCAGCTCCAGCAGCTTGGCGTCGGTTCCTTCGACGGCGATGACTTCCAGATCTTCGGAGACGCTCTTCATCGACAGATTGAATTTGTCTTCGAGAACCACGCACAGCTGCTCGTTGACGACATCCAGCTGATCCAGTCCCGGCGCGAGGCTCGCTGGCACGAAGGAGCGGTGGACGCTCAGAGGCTTCCCGTCTACCGTCCGCAGTCGTATGATGGCGATGACCTCGGCGCCCGCCGGCAGATTCAGGTGCTCACGCACTCTCGTCGGCGCGGGAACGCGCTCCGTAGAAATCAACGTCGTCGCGATGTCGTACCCGAGCACTTCGAGCTGCTCACGGATTCCTTTGTATGCAGGAGAGACCGCGTTGATCTTTTGCGGGGCGACGAACGTGCCCTTGCCGGCAACGCGGATGAGCAGACCATCACCCGCCAGTTTGTTGAGCACACCACGAATCGTCATGCGGCTCAGGCTGTACTCCCGGTTCAGCTCGTTCTCCGACGGGATGCGCTGCTCGGGTGCCCACTCACCACTGGCGATCTTCGCGTGAAAGATGTCCTCGAGCTGCTGATAGATCGGTGTCGCTGAGTCGCGCTCAATCACGGCCGTCATCTTTATGCCTCCAAAACTTTCCACATGATCTTACCTAGTCCGTCTTGTATAGAGTTGTATAGCCATGTACTCTGGACCAAAAGGACCGGAACGAAAGATGTTCTGGCCGGAGCTCGCTGAGGCAGAGCCTGACACAAGGAAGTGAGATCGGACTATGGCCGTATCAACTCGTCGTCTCACGACGGGAGCGCGGAAGCACGGATACGCGGTTCCCGCTGTGAACGTCTTCGACGAGATCAGCATGCGCGCGGTCATCGCCGCAGCCGAGGAGAAGGACTCGCCTCTGATTGTCCAGATCTCGACAAAGACTGTTCGCACCTCGGGGACCGCTTTCATCACGAGCCTTTTCCAGGCGCTCACGCGGCACACATCCGTGCCGGTCGCGCTCCACTTGGATCACTGCCCGGACCGTTCTGTCCTCTCTGACGTCATTGCCGCCGGGTGGTCATCGGTTCTCTTCGATGCTTCTGACCGTGATCTTGCTGACGCAGAGCGTGAGACGACGGAAGTCGTCAAGGAGGCTCACGCAGCGGGCGTCGACGTCGAATCCGAGATCGAGAACATCCTCGGGGTCGAAGACGGAGTCGGCAGCGACGAAGCCCACCACGCGTATACCGTCGACCAGCTCGCAGCCATCGCGGAGCGCACCGGTGCTGACCTGCTCGCCCCGCAGTTGGGCACGAGCCACGGCCTGTTCACGTCCAAGCCGACCCTTCTCCCTGAGCGCGCCCGCGAACTCGCGCACCTCACGGACAAGGGAATTGTTCTTCACGGGGGAACCGGCCTTGAGCCGGCCGACTTCCGCGCCTTCATCGACAATGGCGTCTCCAAGATCAACATCTCCACAGCCGTCAAGCACGCGTACATGCAGGCATCGGCGGAGCATCTCGATTGGGCGCGCGCCAACAACCATTGGGATCCGCCGAAGTTGGTGACTGCCATCGGTGATGCTGTCACCAGCGTCATCGGTGACCACATCGAATGGTTCGGCTCCGATGGCACGGCAGCCAAGGCGAAGGCCGCCAAGCCGTGACTCGCGCCTTGATCTTCGACTGCGACGGAGTGCTCGCAGACACCGAGCGCGACGGTCATCTGCCTGCGTTCAACGACACCTTCGCGCATTTCGATCTTCCCGTGCGTTGGTCCGAAGAGGACTATGCCGAGAAGGTGCGAATTGGCGGCGGTAAGGAGCGTCTCGCCTCGCTTCTCACCAGCGACTTCGTTGCATCGGCGAACCTGCCCACCGATGAGGCTGCGCAGATCGACCTCGTCAAGCAGTGGCATCGGTTCAAGACTGACCGCTACACGGCGAAGGTTCGAGCCGGCGAGATGCCGGGGCGGCCCGGAATCGCCCGAATCGTTAATGCCGCCCATGACGCAGGATGGCTGCTCGCCGTCGCATCCACGTCCGCCGAAGAATCGGTGCGCGCTGTGCTGGAACATGCGGTCGGCGAGGACGCGGCCTCCTGGTTCCGTGTCTACGCAGGAGATGTCGTCCCAGCGAAGAAGCCGGCACCGGACATCTACCTGCTCGCTCTGCGGGACTTGAGAATCGACGCAACGGACGCCGTCGTCGTCGAGGACAGTCAGAACGGGCTACGCGCCGCGGCTGCGGCAGGGATCGCCACCGTCGTGACGGTGTCCAGTTATACCGCCGATGAGGACTTCACCGAGGCGGCACTGGTCGTTGACAGCCTGGGCGACCAGCCGCAGACGCCAGCACACTTCCTTTCCAACCCGCGCGGCGTCGAGGAGACCGGCCAGGTCACTCTCGACACCCTCACTGCCCTCACCATCCGATAACCGAAGCCGAGGAACATCATGAGCAGCACCTTCAGCCAGGCGGGCGTCGCCCGCGTCGAGAGCGTCATCAAGCTCATCGCACAGACGTGCGTCGACAACGAGAAGTACTTCAGCGACCTGGACGCCGTCGCCGGCGACGGTGACTTCGGATACTCGCTCGCTCGCGGGTTCGAGAACGTCATCGCCGAGTGGGATGAGTACGACCGGTCGGTTCTCAGCACCTTCATTCAGAAGGTCGCGACAACGATGTCCGGCCGCATCGGCGGTACGTCCGGCCCGATCTGGGGCACCGCGTTCCTGCGCGCTGCGATCTCCGTGAAGGACAAGAACGACATCACCCAGGCCGATGTGGTCGCGATGCTCCGCTCAGCCATCGAGGGCATCATGAAGCGAGGTGGCGCATCCCTGGGAGACAAGACGCTGCTCGACGCTCTGGTCCCGCTCACCGACGCCATCGAGGCGGACCTCGGTAAGGGTCTGGACGGCAAGGCCGTGGCTCAGCACGCCGCTGAGGCCGCGCGCGCCGCCGCCGAAGAGACCGCGAAGCTCGAGGCACACCGCGGCCGAGCGTCCTACGCAGGTGAGCGCAGCATTGGCTCCCCTGACCCCGGCGCCATCGCGATAGCGGTGCTCAGCGAGCGCGTCGCCGAGGCCTGGTAACGACTTACCCTCCCTCCATTACCCATCCGACACAAAGAAGTGAGAACACAATGAAGAAGTTCATCAACGACCCGAAGGCGTTCGTCCCGGAGATGCTGAAGGGCCTGGCCCTGGCGAACCCCGACACGCTCACGTACGACCCGAAGTACAACCTCATCGTCCGCGCCGATGCGCCCAACAACGACAAGGTCTCTATCATCCAGGGCTCCGGCTCCGGCCACGAGCCCGCACACGTGATGATTGTCGGCAAGGGCATGCTGGACGCCGCCTGCCCCGGTGACGTGTTCGCCGCCCCGCCCACCGATTTCGTCGTCGAGGCCGCACGCCGCGTCAAGAGCGACAAGGGTGTGCTGCTGCTGGTGAACAACTACACCGGCGACAAGATGGCATTCGAAATGGCAGAAGAGCTCGCTGCCGCAGAGGGCATCAAGGTGCGCACCCTCTTCATCGACGACGACGTCGCGGTGAAGGACTCGCTGTACACCATCGGTCGCCGCGGCGTCGCCGGCAACTTCTTCGTCATTAAGGCCGTCGGCGCTGCCGCTGAGGCCGGCAAGGACCTCGACGAGATCGTCCGGATCGGCGAGAAGGTCAACGCCGTCACCCGCACCATGGGCGTGGCGCTCACCGCCTGCACCCCGCCCGCCAAGGGCGAGCCGCTGTTCGAGATCGGCGACGACGAGATCGAAGTCGGCATCGGTATCCACGGTGAGCCCGGCCGTGCACGTCAGAAGTGGGTCCCGGCGAACGAGATCGTCGACCTGCTTCTGGAGCCCATCGTGAGCGACATCCCCTACAGCAGCGGCGATGACGTCGCGCTGATGGTGAACGGTCTCGGTGGCACCCCCATCAGCGAGCTGTACCTTCTGTACGGCATCGCACACGAGAAGCTCGCGGCCCAGGGAATCACCCCAACCCGTAGCTATGTCGGCGAGTACTGCACCTCGCTGGACATGGCGGGCGCGTCCATCACGCTTGTCAAGCTTGACGACGAGATTCGCGAACTTCTCGAGGCTCCCGCGGAGATCCCGATCCGCACCTTCTGAGGAGCCCCCCGCTGTTCGGCGTAGGTCGCGCTGCGCCGCACAGTCCCGTACCGAGCGCGCCCGGGTAGACCGCGATTGACCTTCCACCTTCTACCCGGGCGCCGCCCCCTCGCACCACCATCTGTGACCACGCGCACCCGAGCGCGTGGTTTGACCTGCGCGGACGCAGACGTCCGCGGAAAGGAAACACCATGGACCTCGGATTGATCTTCCTCTCCGAAACGGTCGGAACGGCCCTGCTACTTCTGCTGGGTTGCGGAGTCGTCGCCAACGTCTCCCTCATCAAGAGCAAGGGTCTCGGATCAGGATTCCTCGCGGTCAGCATCGGTTGGGGTCTCGCCGTCTTCGCTGGAGTCACGGCATCGTACTCCTCGGGCTCGCACCTCAACCCGGCCGTCAGCATCGCCCTGCTGATCCTCGGAAACATCACATTCGTGCAGTTCCTCGTCTACATTGCCGCTCAGCTCGTCGGTGCCATGCTCGGAGCGCTCCTGGTCTGGATCACATACCGGCGCCACTTCGACGAAGAGCCCGACCCCGCCACGAAGCTCGGCGTCTTCTCGACCGGTCCTGCCATCCGTGCCTACGGCTCCAACCTCGTCACGGAGGTCATCGGAACGTTCGTCCTCGTGTTCGGCATCCTCGCCTTCACCAATGGAGGCACCCCCGCGGAACTCGGCGCCCTGCCCGTCGCCTTCCTGGTCATCGCTATCGGTATCAGCCTCGGCGGCCCCACCGGTTACGCCATCAACCCCGCGCGCGACCTCGGGCCTCGCATCATTCACGCCATCCTCCCCATCAAGGGCAAGGGCACCTCCGACTGGGCGTACTCCTGGGTGCCCGTGGCCGGCCCGCTCATCGGAGGCGCGCTCGCCGCCGCGCTCTCCATCGCACTGCTTCCCGTCGCCTGACGGGAACTTTCAACCCCTCGGCCGGCCCATGTCTGTCAGGCCTTCATCGGGGCCGGCCGAGGCTCCACCCCAGTCGTCGCTCACGCGACGCCTAACACCCGCAACACCTGACCTTCAATGAAGAGGAGACACCATGTCGAACCCCAAGATCCAGGACACCATCACCCTTGAGGACGCTCGCCGCGTCATCGATGCCGCCATCGCGCGCGCTGAGGAGATCGGACAGCCCCAGGACATCGCCGTCGTGGACGCCGGAGGCAACCTCAAGGCACACGTGCGGATGGATACTGCGAACATCGGCAGCATCCACATCGCCATCAACAAGGCGTACACGTCCATCGCTTTCCAGACCCAGACCAAGGACCTCACCGAGGCAACGCGCCCGACGGGCGACCTGTACGGACTCAACGACGCTCACGGTGGCCGTATCGTCGTGTTCCCCGGGGGCATTCCGCTGGTCCGCGACGGCGTCATCGTCGGAGCCATCGGAGTGTCCACCGGTAGCATCGAGGAAGACCAGACTGTGGCTGAGGCCGGAGCCGCCGCACTCTGACTTCGGACCGCACGAGCTGGCGCCGATCCCTGATGAGCGGTGTCCGATCTCACGAGAACCTCAACTCCACCCAGCCGTCAGCACAAGACGGCCAGCAACGCTAGTCAATCGGGGTAGCGACGGTCGCCTCCCACAGCTCGCCAGCCGGGAGTACGGCGTCTTCCAACGGTGCCGCCCGCACGCCCACGAACCCCGCGCCTGCATCGACACCGACTAGGGCGTGTCTGACATTGCCTTTGTCCAGGCGATGACGGCGTTGAGGACCACGGCAGCGCGGTAGATGACGGCGTGTTTGTCGAAGCGGGTGGCGAGGCCGCGCCATTGCTTGGTGTGGCAATAGCGGCGCTCGATCACATTGCGGTTCTTGTAGTCGGCGGCGTCAAGCCCGACCGGCCTGCCGCCGCGTGACCCGCGACGCTTGCGATGCCCCTTCTGATCGTCGGGTTCGGGGATCACCGCCTTGATCCCGCGAGAGCGGAGGTGCCCGCGGATCGCGCGTGATGAGTACGCCTTGTCACCGCGGACCGCGTCCGGACGAGTTCGCGGCCGGCCAACGTCCCGGTCAACGCGCAGCTGCGCCATGAGCGGCAGGAACATCGGGGAGTCGCCGGCCTGCCCCGGCGTGATCAGCGTGACCAGTGGCAGCCCGTTGCCGTCGACGAGTTGATGGATCTTCGTCGACAGCCCGCCGCGGGAGCGGCCGATGCCATGATCAGGCGGCTCGATCAGCAGATTCGTGTAGTTCGACCCAGCCCCCTGTGGTGCGAGTCGTGTTCGTCGCGTGCTGATGCGCGCGGGCGACGGTCGAGTCCACCGACAGCGACCAATCGATCAACCCCGCCGCGTCGGCCGCGGCGGTCAGCTTCGCCTGCACCTTGTCCCAGGTACCGGCGGCGGCCATCCGGTGATGCCACGTCCACACCGTCTGCCACGGCCCGAACACCTCGGGTAAGTCCCGCCACGCGATCCCGCACCGGTACCGGTAGATGATCGCCTCGACCATCAGCCTCGCGTCAGAGAACTTCCGCCCCGGCCGCCCGGTCGGACGCGGCAACATGTCCTCGATCAACGACCACTGAGCATCCGAGAGCAACCGAAACCTAGACACGCGTCGAGACTCTCAGCCTGAGCCGTCAACCTTTGTCAGACACGCCCTAACTGGACTTACGCGTCGGCGCTTGTTCGACGGCGCCGCGCCAGACCCAGCAGCGGAACTCCTTGTTGTCGGCACGGAAGCGAATGGCGACGGCATTGCCCGTCCACATGCACGCCTCAGCGTCGACGACAACGGGCGTTGGCCCGAAACGCACCCAGGCGCGAACACGCTCCGGGTTGGGGTCGGTTGTGACGGCAAGCTTGTCGAGCTGGAGTTCAATCGCTGTCAGCGTTTGGAGCGGGCCGTCGCGGGTGATCCGGTCGAGGATGCGCTCATTCATGCGCGCGTCGATAGAGTCCGCATAGCGGCGATTCGTGCCCATCCGCGTCGCCTCCGCTCCCGCTGCGCACCGATCTTGGCCTATCGATTCTAGAACTTATGTTCTAGACTTTTCACTCATGAAGACGTCACTCATCGAACAGGAAGCCACGATCTGGCTGGTCGATGAGGTGCCCTCGCGCATGTACTTCGCGGGACGCCGGTGGCGGGTGTCAGACACTCCCACGCGGCTTCGCGACTCCATCTGGGGCCATACGGCTGCCCCCGCGCACGGGCTGTACGGCTGGCGGTTTCAAGCGACGGATGCCGACGGTGAGAGCCTCATCTTCGACGTGCACCCGTCCGAAACCGGCTGGCACGTCCACCACACCTACGCATGAGAGCCCGATCGCCAGCAGGAAGAGCTGCGCACGTGTGTTCCGAGCATTCAGCCCGCCGACCGCTGCGAGGGTGCCGTCGGACCCTCGGCCTAGACTGATTTCTAGGCCGAGTTGATGGATGCCCGGCCGTCAGGCTCAAGAAGCTCGGGGGTGCAGCTTGTCCAACATGCCGCCACCCCCTCCGCCGCGCCGAACGCCTCCACCGCCGCCACCGCAGGCGCCCCTGCCACCGCCCCCACCGCCGCGCATACAACCGCCCCCTCCCGCCGGGGCGCCGTACCGCGTGGCCGTCACGCAGCCCGCCGCGCCGCGTCAGCATCCGGTTCCAGAGGGCACAAAGAGCTACGTGGTCGCACTTCTCCTCTCGTGGACGCTGGGGATGTTCGGTGCCGATCGCTTCTATCTCGGAAAGACACGCTCCGCCCTCGTCAAGCTCTGCACAATGGGCGGATTCGGGTACTGGTGGCTTATCGACCTAATCATCACCTTGTGCGGCGGCGCCCGAGACCAGTGGGGGCTGCGGCTTGAGGGCTACGACAGGAACAAGAAGAAGGTCTGGATCGTCATCGGGTGGGTCTACGGCGCAGCCTTCGCGATCGGCCTGGTATCTGCAGCCGTGATGGCCTCTTTCGACCGAAACGGTCCCACGCAGTTCGGGTGGCTCGCAATATCCATCTTGGCCGGCGGCGCCGCCGTCACCGGCCTGATCCTCTGGCTCCGCCAACGCCGGAAGGGTAAGAAGCCTGCCAAGCGCAAGCGTCAGGCCGACCCCGTTCCGTCACGCGTGCAGGCCCAAGTGGATCGACTTGCCGGACTGCGTCAGCTCTATGTCATCCACGCGGCGAGCGGCAACCAGTCAGCCGTCGCGATCATCGCGCAGATCGACTCGATGAGCACCAACGTCTACGAGTTGTTCCAGCGCCTCAGCGTGAAATCTGACAAGTCGCAACGCAACCTCGCGAG
Source organism: Microbacterium sp. SCN 69-37 (assembly GCF_001724435.1). Lineage (NCBI taxonomy): Bacteria > Bacillati > Actinomycetota > Actinomycetes > Micrococcales > Microbacteriaceae > Microbacterium > Microbacterium sp. SCN 69-37. Next base: position 9,767 of record NZ_MEEL01000001.1, on the reverse strand, counting down.
CATCGAGTACGAAGACAAGCTCAACAAGCTCGCCGCCGCGCTCGACCGCGAGTATTTGCTGGACATCATCGCCAATCCCCACCTGTGGGACGAACCAGCCCAGCGCATCCATGCTGTCGAGGACGCAATGGCGGCGGTTGACGGACAGCTCCTGCGAAACATCCGTGACGTGAATGCGCATCGCGGACTCGTCTTCGAAGTCGCCCTCGATGGCCTGATGGGCCCGAAGGGCGAGATGGACAGCTGGCAGCGCGACTTCGATAAGGCAGCGGGCACACACGGAATCCGGCGCGAGGACTCACAAGACTAGGCCCGCCGCGACACGCTCAGGCGCGGTGCCCCGTCCAGCCCTGACCGTCCCACCAGCGCAGGCGGCCTGATCCGTCGTCGTACCACCCGGCGGGCGTCGCAGCCTTGGCCACCGGAACCCGCTCCTCTGCGAGGCGGTCAGTCCAGGCGTGCCCGTCCCACCAGCGATGCTGTCCTGAGCCATTGTCGTACCAACCGGCTGTTGCCGGCTCGATCGCTTTCGTCCTCTGGGCCGCCTTCGCGTCGACGACAGCGTTGATCCGATCAGCGAACTCCTGCGGCGTGAGCGCAGCCAACTCGCTTTGCCACCGGAGCAGCGCATCGTCGCCGTCCTCGATGCGTGCGCGTGAAATCAGCCGCCACTGCTCTTCGCTGAACGCTCGGGCCAGCAGCATCGCACGGACACGCTCCTGCCACTCCGCGCTACTCATGCTGACAACGGGCTGCTGATGAGCCGCCACGACGGAGCTCGCTGGAGCGCTCTCCGACGCACCTGCGTACACCGCGGCCTCACCCTGCGCGGCACGCCCGCGGCTGTCGGCGAAGTGATCAGTCCACTCCTGGCCATCGAACCAGCGATGACGACCCGAGCCGTCGTCATACCAGCCAGCCGGCGCCGATGCCCGACGCAGGTCATCCTGGACGTGCTCCGTCCATCCCTGCCCATCCCACCACTGCTGTCGACCCGCGCCGATGTCATACCAACCCGCCGGCGCAGAAGCGCGGGGCGGCGGGGCTGCCGCAGCGTTTCGACGCGCTTCAGCGCGTTGCCATTCCTCCTCGCGGCGACGCTCCTTGCGACCACTGATAGCGCCTGCCGCAGAGACCGCCGCAACCGTCAGGCCGACGAGCGCGAGCCCCGCAAGCGCACCACCAAGACCGAGGCCTGAGCCGTCCCCAACGCCGGACTCGTCTTCGTCGTCGGAAACCTCGAAAAGCTCCGCGTGCCCGATGAGCTTGTTGTTATCGTCACGAAGCGTGCCGCGATAGGCCCCGTCGGTGTCTCTGGAAAAGTCGAGGTGCGCGCCGTCGGGAACCTCAGCCTCCAGCCTCTTCCTCGCCATGCTCTCCTCCTTTGACCAGCCTCAACCCGCGGAGTGAGCCCAGCCCCCAGTCGCCCTGAGGGAAGTCTATGCTCGACGATCGATGACAGCCGGACGCGAACTGAATAATTGGCGGTTTCAAGCGGCGGATACCGACGGCGAGAGTCTCATCTTCGACGTGTGCCCGTCCGAAACCGGCTGGCACGTCCACCACACCTACGCGTGACGGTCTAGAACCGCGAGATGGCACTCGTTGTCGCCGCGCCCCTGAACGGGCGGTCTACCTCGGCCAGCGCCGCGCGGGCCCGATCCTCCCCCACCCGGATCTCCGGAGGCAGCGCCGCGCGCAGATGCTGCTCGGCGATCGCCGCGTCGCGGACTTCGATCCGGTGCGCGTAGTCGGCCGACAGCTCCCGCAGTCGGACCTGCACGTCACGCGTCGACGGCGCACCGTCGGCGCGAAGTCGGCGGATCTCCTCAGCAGCCTTGGTTGCCTGGCGCTCCGCCCGCGCGGCGATGATGTCGATGTTCGGCTGCGCGCCGAACGGGCGACGCGACCGGTCGCTCCACGCGGCCGCGGCCACCGATAGAGCGGGCCGAGCCGCTCGCCCCAGCTCGATCCGGGCGGCCCCGCGAGAATCGTCGAGCGAGACCTCCATGCGGTTTCGCATCATGTTGTCGGCGATCTGCTCCCTGGCGCTGGCCGCGTCGCGGGCGATAGCGATCGCCTCATTGCGCAGCCGGCCACGCGTCATGCCGACGTAGAGGCCGGCCGCATCCACGCCCGGCCCGACGACGGCGGCATCCGTCGTTTCACCTTGGATGCCGTGCACGGTCGACGCATATGCGAGGTGGACGTGCTCGGCGACGTAGTCACGGCTCACGTGTCGGACGTCGCCGCTGTCGGTGAGGCTGACCAGTTCAACCTCGTCCGGCCGGATGCGGCGCACCGTCCAGAGTGCCCGGTTCTCGACTCCCAATCCGCGGTCGTTCAGACGGGTCTGCACGACGTCGCCTTCGAGGAGCCGCTGCTCCCCCTGCCCGGCCGCGACGCGCCGGGGGTCGAGTTGTCCTCGCTGGACGCGCCGCTCTTGGATCTGCTCGTTGATAGCGGTCGCCTCGTCGTTCGTGCTCGTGACCAGCGCGACCCGTTTGCCGTCGCCTGCCCACCGGAAGTAGGCCGACACCATCGCGGCCCGAGCCGCGTCGGCATCCACGACGCGCTGGATGAGTCCACGGCCCTCCAACTCGCCGGCGACGCGGGCTGCATCGTCGACGGATGCCGGTTCGCGCATACGCAGCGTGAGCTCCGCGTATGTGGGGTCATGGAAGCGGTGGACAGCGGTGAGTTCGACAACGGCGGTGGCGCGCCTCGTGAGGCAGGCCATCGCTCCGGCATGGCCGACGGGCATGGCCTGCAGGTGGTCCCCCACCATGGCGATGCCGGCACCGGACTCCTGCGCGAGGGCAGCGAGTGCGTTCGCCGTGTGCAGATCGACCATCCCCGCCTCGTCGACAACGATGCGATCCCCCGGCCGCAGTGGGTAGAGGCGCGGACCCGCATAGACGCGTCCGGTGCTGGCATCCGTCTCCCCCGCTGCCAATCGCGACCAGGTCTCGGCACCGGCCGCGTCGCGCCCCCAGCGCCAGCCGTGGTCGGCGAGGAGTGCGTGCAGGCTGATCGCGGTCGCGCCGATCTCGCGGCCGGCGACCGTGGCCGCCTTCTTCGTCGGCGCGACGACGATCATGCCGCGACCCTGCTGCTTCAGCGCGATGCGAACCACGCGCAGCAGGGTCGTCTTTCCCGTACCGGCCGGCCCGGTCACCGACACCAGCCGGTCACTCCCCGCAATGGCTGCGGCGGCTTCGATCTGCCCGTCGTCGAGCCGCTCGTCGCGCGCGAGGAGCAGGTTGCCGATGTTCGCGATGTCGTCGCTGTCGAAGCGGATACCTTCGTGCGTGAGCGTTTCGAGGCGCTGGGCGAGGTCGACTTTGATGGCCGCGGTGGATGCCGCCATGTAGGCCTTGACGTGCTGCGGCCGCTCACCGTCGTCGGTGAGTAGGTCGACGGTGAGCTGCCGGGCGCGCGCGGTGACGTCTTCGATGAGCTCCTGCAGGTGGGCTCTGTCGCTCACGATCCCCGACGCGGCGATGGCTCGGGTGGCTCCGGCTCGCACGTCGTATGCGGAGAAGCGTCCGCCGCATCCGGTCGATCGCGCGTCGGCATCCACGATCGCCCTCGCCGCCAACAGGTCACGATCGAGCGCACCGATCGGGACCGGGGCCATCTCAGCCGGCGCTCGGTCGCCGAGCACATCGCCTGCGACCTCGGCGATCTCGACTCGGATCCGCTTCTCCCACTCGCCCTCTTCGAGATCTGACGGTTTCTGTGGTCGCCCGGTCGCCCACGCGCGCCTGTCGATCTGCTGCAGCACCGCGTGGTCGGGCTCTTGTCCCGGGTGCGTCTCGCGCCATTCGGCGAGCAGGCGGGCGCGGTGCGTTTCGATCTGGGTTGAGCGGCGCGACAGGGGGCGCACGAGGGAGGCGAGTTCGGCGATCTCACCCTTGTCGTCGAGGCGGTATCCGTGCGCGGCGAGCGCGCGCAGCCACTGCGGGTCGGTGCGTGCGGCAAGTTCGCCTTCTGCGTTGATGAGTGTGTGGAGCTTCATCGCGACGCGGGAGTCGACGTTCGACCACTTGCCGTCGCGTCCTTGGACCTTGACGTTGAGCCACAGGTGACGGTGGATGTGCGGGTCGAGTGCCCGTGAGCGGCGGTGCTGGAGCTCGACGACTTCGATGCGGTGAAGTGATTCGCGGATGCGGCCGCCGGCGCCGCGCCGCGCGTTGAGCTCGCGCTGCCAGGTGGTGATGATGGTGTGTCGCAGGCGGTCTTGAAGCGCCTCGAACTCCGCGGCGAGGTCGGGATGCAGGAGTGCGGCGATGCTGTAGGACTTGGGCGCGTTGATCGTCCCGTCGAGGATCAGGTCGGCCGTCGGCAAGGTGAGTTCGCGGCCGCGCTGTTCGTCGGTGATCGGGTCGTGACCGTCTACCCAGCGCCGCAGTTCCTCCGCGTCGAGCATGTCGACGGTGACACCACCGTCCGCGACGGTGAACCGTTGCACGCCTCCCCCGCCCACCCCGCTGTACCCGGCGAGCGCGTCGACACCGGTCACCGCGCGCAGGTGTGAGTCGCAGCTGCCCTTGAGCGCGTAGGCCATCGCCTGCCGGACCCCTTGCGACCCGGCACCCCGCTTCCACCGCTCGAGGCCACCGCGCATGGCTTCAGAGTACGCCGATTAGGTCTAAGTAGCGAGTGCTTACACAGAAAGTGCCTGCGTGCATTCTTCATTCGCTGACTCCTCGCGCTACAGTCTGTGAGCGCAGCCAATAGATGCATCGGACCGGGGACTTGAGCGGATGTACGTCATTGCAGGCCTAGTGCGATCCAGCGTCCTCTACGCAGCTCTGATGGCAATCGTGGGCGTTGCCCTCGGCACTCTTGGCGGCGACATTGCCACGGCCCTCGGCTTGGTCTATGCCGTGTTGCTAGTTGCGCATTCGGTGTTCGTGAGCCTGACGAGTCGCCGTGGCGCGCGCCACCTGCGACAGAACGTGTTCAACGCTGGCGGCGGCGCGCTCGGCGCTGACATCAGTCGCCCGTTCCGCGGGCTAACGGCACTCGTTGGGATGCGCAAAGTAATCGACTCAAAGGGCCTTCAGAAAGTAATGTCCTGGACCGGGCAGTGGGTGCATCTGATCTGGTCAGTCCTGCTGTCTGCGACTTGTGCGGCGATACTCTTCGCCTGGAGGTAGTCGCAAGGATCGATCCCCACAGTCCCTCTCCCCTTCGCTGTCGCACCCCGCGCGGGCCCTCGATGGTCGCCGGAGCCAGCGTGCGCTTACTCCATCTTCGCGAGAACTTCTGGTCACTCCCTTAGTTTCGACTCAGGCATGCTCCGCCAGCACAGCCCCGGATCCGGAGTCAATCAGCCCCGATTCGCACTACGCCGCCAGGTTGGCCCCTTCGTTGATGCACTCTGCCAGCGAAACGCCACTCCACCCACCATCAACGGCATCCGGACGTTTCCGAACCGCCCATCCGGTCAGCGACTTGGCAATGCGCTCTGCCAGGATGGGGTTGGCGCCGTCGTGTCCACCGGGTGCCGCCCAGGGGAGGTTGAGTGTCCGACGTCAGCGCATCGCTGTCAAACCCGGTGCTGAACTCCGCGTACGACGAACCGACCCGCCACTTTGAGATGGGCGACCAGGGCCCGACCGGGAACATCGTCGAGTCACGACGCCCCAGTGAGTTCTTCATCCCGATCCCGAAGCCGAAGAAGGGTCGCGGACGCAACGCACCCGCACCGACACTGGACTTCGGCAGCCTCACCGACGAGCGGGTCGAGAAGAACGACAAGATCGATCAGCTCCGCGACGCGCTGCGCGATTGGCGCCGCCAGAATTACCCCGGCGTGACCGCTATCAGCCGCAAGCTGCTGCTGCACTGGTCTGACCCGAGCCGCGAAGACCGGATCCTCTTCGCCCAGCGTGAGGCAGCTGAGACCGCGATCTACCTCGCCGAGGTTGTCGGGCGTGGCAAGTACGACCGATCGAGCCTCGCCGGTATCGACTGGCGCGATACGCTCGCCGCCGCCAATGCCGAACACAACGCAGGCCTCCCACGCGTGGCGCTGAAGATGGCGACCGGCGCCGGAAAGACCATCGTGATGGCGATGCTCATCGCCTGGCACACCCTCAACAAGGTCAACCAGCCGCAGGATTCGAGGTTCGTCAAGCGGTTCCTCATCGTCACGCCTGGCATCACGATCAAGGACCGCCTCAAGGTTCTCCAGCCGACCGAGCCGCTCGACGTGAACTACTTCGATCTGCGTGGCATCGTCCCCCAAGACCTCCGCGCCCAGCTCAACCAAGCCGACGTGCACATCGTAAACTACCACCAGTTCATGGCACGCACGACCTCGGCGGGCAAAGGCATCAGCGCGAACACCCGCAAGCTGCTGCTGGCTGGTAAGTCCGACCAGGGCGCGTTCACCGAGACGCCGCAGATGGTCGTCACCCGCGTGCTCGACAAGCTCGGCCGCGACAAAGGCGAGATCGTCGTCTTCAACGACGAAGCGCATCACTGCTACCAGCCCAAGGACCTCGACGAGAAGGTGGATGCCGATACGAAGGAGGCCAACGAAGACGCCCGCGTGTGGTTCCGCGGCCTGGTCGACATCCGCAAGTATGGCAACCGCGGCAAGGAGGGCATCAAGACGATCTACGACCTCTCTGCGACACCGTTCTACCTGAAGGGATCCGGCTACGGGGAAGGGTCGATCTTCCCGTGGGTGGTCAGTGACTTCGGTCTCATGGATGCCATCGAGTCGGGCATCGTGAAGGTGCCCCGCCTGCCCGTTGATGACAACGCACAAGGCGACCTGGTCACGTACCTCCACCTCTACGAGCAGGTGAAGGACGACCCGGGCTGGCCGAAGAAGGTGTCGCTGTCCGCATTGCCCGCACCGGGCACGTGGAACATGCCCGCAGCACTCGAGGGCGCGCTCCTCTCGCTCTACAAGAGCTACGAGGCCGCCTACGCCGACTGGGAGCAGCGGCTCAAGTCGCTCGATGAGCCGCCGCCGGTGATGATCGTGGTGACCCCGAACACGCTCGTCTCCAAGCTCGTCTACGACTGGATCTCCGGCTACGAGGTCACCGACGGCGACGACGTGCGCCTGGTCAAGGGCAGCCTGCCGCTGTTCACGAACATCGACAACGACCAGCACATCGCGATCCCGCGCACGATCGTGGTCGACTCGAAGCAGCTCGAGTCGGGTGAGTCGATGCGCGACGACTTCAAGAAGGCCGCAGCCGACGAGATCGAGGCGTTCAAGAAGGCTTACCGCACCTCCAACCCGGGCGCGGATGCCGACAAGCTCGACGACTCCGATTTGCTGCGCGAGGTGATGAACACCGTTGGCAAAAAGGGCAAGCTCGGCGAGCACGTGCGCTGCGTCGTGTCGGTCGCGATGCTCACTGAGGGGTGGGATACCAACACCGTCACCCACATCCTCGGCGTGCGCGCTTTCGGCAGCCAACTGCTGTGCGAGCAGGTCGTTGGTCGCGGGCTGCGCCGCCGCTCCTACGCCCCCGACCCCGAGACGGAACTGTTCCCCGCCGAATACGCGAACGTCTACGGCATCCCGTTCTCGTTCATCCCGTCGGACAAGCCGGTCGACCCACCGAAACCGCCCGAGCCGTCGATCCGCGTGAAAGCGCTCGACGAGCGCGCGCACTTGCGGATCGACTTTCCCGTGCTCTCGGGCTACCGAGTCGAACTGCCCGATGCGCCTCTCGTCTTCGACCTCGATGCCGCCGACCATCTCACGATCAGTGGCAGCACTGTCCCCAGCTGGGTCGAAGCTGCCGGCATCGTTGGGCAAGCCGAGCGCATCGAAGGAATCAAGGAGGCACGTGTGCAGGAGGTCGCCTTCGGCATCGCGAAGCGCACCCTCCGATTCCTGTTCCCCGACGCTGACGACCGGCGCCCATGGCTGTTCCCGCAGCTCGTTGCGTTCGCCCGAGATTGGATGCGCGAGAAGGTGCACGTCGAGTCCGGATACACCGTCGGGTTCCTCACTCTCGCCGAGCCGCAGCAGCTCGCCGCGGAGGCCATCGGCCACGCGATCGCACGCCTCGAAGATGAAGCCCGCCGTGGGCTCATGCGCCCCATCTTCGCGTTCGGAGAGCACGTCCACAGCACGGATGCCGTGTGGTTCGACACCCGCAAGAAGGTGTTCGAGACGACCCACTCGCACGTGTCGCACGTCACGCTCGACGGCAAGGACGGCAACACGTGGGAAAGGCGCATCGCGCAGGTGTGCGAGACGCTCGTAGGCGAGGGACTGCTGACGAGCTATGTGAAGAACGACCACCTCGGCTTCGAAGTTCCCTACGTGCACCAGGGCCGCAGCCACGTGTACCTCCCCGACTTCCTCCTGCGCCTCGCGCCTGTGGATGGTGAGGACTTCTCGCGCACGCTCATTGTCGAGGTATCCGGCAGCCAGAAGAGCCCCGGGCCCACGAAGGCGAAGGCGAATACCGCCCGCAACATGTGGTGCACCGCCGTGAACAACCATGGCGCCTTCGGCCGCTGGGGCTACCTCGAACTCGGCAAAGCCGGCGTTGACGATGCCGAGCACGTGCTCCGCCGGGCGATCGCCGAGCACATCACCGACCACCCGATCGTCGGCGACCCCGATCTACTGTCCCGTCTCATCTTCGAGGGAGTCTGATGGCCCGCCCCCGCCAGCCCAAGGGTCCGACCCAGGTCACGGCCTACGACCACGACGAGACCCGGTCGAACATCCCGACCGCGGATGCCGCGGCAACCTTCTACGACGAGAACAAGGACTCGCTCCCGCCGTTGCGCTACCCGCGCAATCCCGACCTCGACCCGCAGCTCGTCTGGAAGGGCAAAGACGCACAGGACGGCGAAGACCTCGTCGTTGACGCGCCGCCGATCTACATCCAAGAGAAGATCGCACCGCAGGCCCTCATCCAGAACCTCCGCAAGCGTTCGCAATCGGCGGCTGAGCCTGCCGAAGCCACCCTCTTTGACTTCGAGGATTTCGACACTCTCGACGACCTCAGTCAGGTCGAGTTTTACCAGCACGAGGAGTCCTGGAAGAACCGCATGATCCTCGGCGACTCGCTGCAGGTCATGGCCTCGCTGGCCGAGCGCGAAGCGCTCCGGGGCAAGGTGCAGATGATCTACATCGACCCGCCGTATGGAATCAAGTTCGGGTCCAATTGGCAGGTGCGCGCGTCAAAGCGGGACGTCAGGGACGGCAGGCTCGACGACGCAGCCCGTGAGGCTGAGCAGATCCGCGCCTTCCGCGACACATGGGAACTTGGGATCCACTCCTACCTCAGTTACCTCCGCGACCGGCTCATCGTGGCACGAGACTTGCTTACCGAGTCAGGGAGCGTGTTCGTCCAAATTGGGGATGAGAATGTGCATCTCGTGCGGAGCCTGCTGGACGAGGTGTTTGGCGCAGAGAACTTTGTCAGCCAGGTGATCTTCCGGAAGACCACAGGCAAGGGCGGGGAACTCCTCGACAACACCTACGACGTGATCCTGTGGTTCTCGAAGGACAAGACTCAAGTTAAGTACCGACAGGTGTATGTGCCCCGCGACTACATCGATGATCCGAATATCCGATTTCTTGAGCAGGCGGATGGCCTGCGGCGATCAATGTCGAAAGACGAATCGAGTGGCCGCGCGCCCCTTCCTCCCGATGCTCGGGCATATCGGGCTCTTCGCAGTTGACGGTGTAGACGTCCGGGCCGCGTCGCTGTCGGGATAGGGGTCGAGGTCTTCCAGGATGGAAGTTCCTACGCTCACCGTCC